>NZ_JADAIN010000018.1:0-82725 GCF_015676285.1 Acinetobacter sp. Res13-Abat-PEC15-P4-01
ATTGTTTGTATAAATATCATCCATTAATCATATTTATTCACATTTTTTAATCAAATTTGCTTTAATACATATGCAATAACTACTGTTAGAATACGAAAGTGTCTTTAATATTATTATCGACTATTTTTACTTTAAGAATATTTCAAGGAATTCTATGCGTCCTTATCACGTAATTTGGGCTTGTTTACTCAGCATTGGTCTGACGAGCCATGGATTTGCTCAAGAAGAATTATCTACTCAAGAAAATTCTGACAATGCTGTTGACTCTGTTTCAGCCGATAAGTTGTCTCAAGAGAATTCTTCTGATCCAGCAATGTCCAAGCATCCGAGAATTGAAGCACTTAAAGAGCTGAAGAACATTACAAAAAATGATTTAAAAGTAAATGCAAATGCTGCTCAGCCAGATGCTGTAAAAGATCCTCTACAACCATTAAATCGTGAAATTTATGCATTTAACGATATGATCGACCGCAATGTCGCTCGACCAGTGGCAGTTCAATATAAGCAAAAAGTTCCTGAAGATGTGCGCTCTTCTTATAGTCTATTTCGTAAAAACTTAAGTGAACCGTGGAATGCGGTAAACCAACTTGCCCAAGGACGCTTTAGCCGTGCGGCAAAATCATTAGGTCGTTTTACCATTAATACAGTTACCTCTTTAGGCTTGGCTGATCCTGCAACTCGTTTGGGTTTAGCCACTGAAGAAGAAAGTTTAGGAACGACATTGGGCTATTATGGTGTACCCAGTGGTCCTTATCTGATGTTACCTGTCTTAGGCCCAAGTACACTTCGTCACTCCGTAGACTATGTTGCCGAGAGCTATGCGAATCCACTCAGCTACCCAATGGATGATAATCATCAAACAGGTTTAATTTGGGGAAATCGTGTTGTAGGTGGGATTAATACCCGCTCGAAACTATTAGATGTTGAAAATGTATTGCAAGGTGACCGTTATTCAGCAATCCGTGATATCTATCTACAACGCTTGGCCTTCCAAATCGCCGAGAAAAAAGGTGGTGGAGCGGAAGCGGTTTCTTTTGTTGGTGATGACGATGATATTGATGATTCATCTGATACAGGCGCAGACAAATAATCACAATATTTTGTTAAACTTATTTGCTAGTAATCTCATCAGTTTTACTAGCAATGTGGTGTTATCTATAGTAAATCTAGTGGATATCACTTTCTATATTGATTAAGGATCATTCATTTCTTCTATGTATTTCATTCAACCCAGTCGCCAGATTTCAAGTTTAGAGCAGGTATTAAACACGCTTCCTAGCTTGCAGATGATTACCATTGAAGAGATTCATCGTTATGATCCGACCAGAATTGCCATAGCCGATGTACATGATTTTTTAGAATATCAGTGGGCACTGCCAACAATTGTCATTGCTCAAGAGAATGAGGGTGCCGAACTTTCTCAAGCTTGGGAACTGGGTGCACTTGCTGGTTGGATCTGGACAAAGCTTCCTGAGAATCTTGAAGATTCTCTATTAAAAATAGATGCTCAATATAAGCGTAACCAAGACAGTCGTGACCTCCCTTCAGCAGCAGAATTACAAAAAAAACTGCTTCCTAATCCAATAGACCTGCAAAACTATAAAGTAGAAACGCTTTTTCAGCCTTCCGCTTACTTGTCTGGTGATTGGTATGATTACTGGAAAATCAGTGATAAAGAAATCATGTTCTATTTGGCTGATGTTTCTGGTCATGGTGTAACCAGTTCACTGTTGACCTCATGGATGGCTGCTTTTCACGGGCGTTCAAAAACACCAAGAGAGTTAATCAAGAAACTGAATGGAATGCTTGTCCAAGAGAATATTGAAAAACACATCACCATGCTGGCAGGAATTCTCAACATTGAGACACATACATTGAAGTGGTCAAGTGCAGGACATTATCCGCCCCCCATCATTTTTGAGCCTAATCAAGCACCTCGTGTCTTAAATACCAGCAGCTTTCCTCTAGGACTTACTGAGGATTTAGAAGTAGAAGAATTTGAATCTACCTTAAACAAACATGCGCGGTTCATTATTTGTTCTGATGGTGCGCTTGAACCTTTTTCTGGTGGCTTGAATGAACAATTCGCTCAATTGGTCTATCATTTGCAAAATCAATCATTCCGTGCGCCAGATCACGTCGCAGATGACATTGCCATCCTCAGTCTTCGCAGAATGAATTAACATTATAATCAAATACATATAACTAATTAGACTATTAACTGATATGCAAACGCTTGAGTATAGACTTGCGCTATGTGATAATTTTCCTATCCTTCTCTGCAAATGGCATTTATATGTCAACAGGTCATGTTGAATATGCAAGCTTGAATGGAACGCATATTTTCAAACTTATTGGTGAAGTGCGAGCCCAATCTTGTATTAGTTTAGACAAACTTTTGGCAAGGATTGAACAACAGGAAAACGTCATTGGCGCGATTGTTGATTTAACCCAAACCACATTTATTGATAGTACTGTTCTTGGAATACTTGCAAAACTTGGTTTAAAGTTAAAACAAGTACACCACATCCAAGCCGTCATGCTATCTACAAATCCAGACATCACTACTCTAGCCAATAGTATGGGCTTAGGGCAGGTCTTTGTCATCTTAAACTATTGTGGTGATCCGCATGTATGTACAAAAGCTTTGATTGACGACAATGTGAATCACAGCACCATGTTGTGTACCGTTCTCGATGCACACAAAACCTTAATGAAGCTCAATGAAAACAATCAAAATATGTTCGAGCCATTAGTGAAACAACTTGAAAAGCAACAAGATACAATGGAATGTGTATCTTCAAATCAGCAAAACGCTTAATCTTTTCAAAATTGTTGTGATTAGGGATAGCACATGACTTTACTTTCTGTTGTTCAAATGAATTCTCAAAATGACATTGAAGCCAACTTCAGTGTGATTGAGTCATTGATACAACAAAGTAAAGCCGATGGTGCATCTTTGATTGTTTTTCCAGAAAACTTTGTCTGTTTCGCGGCAGGAAAGCAACGAGAAACAGCAGCGCGCTTTGAAGAGATTCAAAAGCGTCTGGAACATTTAGCACTCCGATATCAAATATGGATTGTCGCGGGGACATTACCTTGCCCGTTTCGTCCTGATGGTTCGGTCATTGAAGATGGTCGTGTACGTACAGTCAGTTTATGTATTAGTCCTGAACGTACTGAGGCGCGCTATGACAAAATTCACTTGTTTGATGTTCAAGTGGGCGATGCTGTAGGTGGCTATCAAGAATCAAAATTCTTTGAGCCAGGCAATGAGGTTGTCGTTGCAAAAACACCTTTTGGCAATATCGGCTTGATGGTGTGCTATGACCTGCGTTTTCCTGAGCTTGCTCTTACTTTGAGATCACAAGGTGCAAATATTTTGACAGCGCCTGCTGCATTTACCTATACCACGGGTGAAATGCATTGGCAGTTATTGCTGCAAGCACGTGCGATGGACAGTCAATGCCAAGTTTTAGGTGCAGCCCAACAGGGTTGGCATGGTGAGAAACGTCAGACATGGGGACATGCTGGAGCCACCAACAGTCGTGGTCAAATTTTAGCAATAACAAATCAAGAGGGCGCTCAACTGCTTACCGTACCTTTTGATTTAGCTGAACAAGACGCTATACGTGCTTCAATGCCGCTTATGCAACATCGTCAATTGATTTCACTTTAATATTTTCCCAAATGACTTTATTTTATGAATATGACAAAACAGCGTTATACTTCGTGTGAGTCATATCCTATGAGACAAGCATGCAACAAGACTATTCACATTTAAATCTTGATCATCAAGTTTGCTTTCTTGTTTATTCTACAAACTTAGCATTAAACCAACTCTATCGAAAAATACTTGCACCATTGGGCTTAACCTATCCACAGTACTTAGTGATGCTTGTGCTTTGGGAAAAGGATGGTTTAACTGTCTCTGAAATAGGTGAAAAACTATTTCTAGAATCATCTACACTTACCCCTCTGCTTAAAAAATTACAAAGCCACGGTTTGCTTAATCGGGAGCGTTCTACACTCGATGAACGTCAAGTAATCATTAGCCTAACCACTCAAGGACAGCAGTTAAAATTGAAAGCTGTTGATATCCCACTACAAATCGCTCAAGCCAGCGAATGTAATTTAGATACCCTGACTGAGCTTAAAGGACTTCTGTCAACATTACGCGACAACATTTCAAAATAATTTTTTATTCAATTTTACACAAAAGCTACTTGTTTAAATAATTATATCGTATACGATATATTTGAACACAATCAAAGGAAGTCTCCAATGTCTTTAGAAAAAGTGGTTTATACAGCACATGCAAAAGCAACAGGTGGTCGTGATGGTCGTGCAACATCATCAGATGGAATTTTAGATGTTAAACTGGCCGTTCCAAAAGAAATGGGTGGTGCGGGTGGCGGAACCAATCCAGAACAACTTTTTGCGGCAGGTTATTCAGCATGTTTCTTAGGCGCAATGAAGTTTGTTGCTAACCGTGATCATTTAAAAATTACCCCTGAGGTTTATATCGAAGGTGATGTAGGTATTGGTCCTATTCCTACTGGCTTTGGTATTCAAGTGACTTTAAACATTCATTTAGAAGGTCTAGAACAAGAAGAAGCACAGAAGTTAGTCGATGCTGCTCATATTGTTTGCCCATATTCAAATGCGACTCGTGGCAATATTGATGTGACATTGAATGTAATTGTTTAATGGCATGATCCCCTACTTAAAATAAATATTCTTTTTAAGTAGGGCAAGTATCTTTATATTTCGGGGTTAACTTTATATGAGTAGGATAGATTGAAGATCATACAGACCACATAGATCAATAATTTTCAACTACTCAGCCGCTTCATTGGTCACACGTAAAACCTCTTCCATGGTCGTTTTACCTGCCAGTACTTTACGTAAACCATCATCACGAATTGAGCCGGCATCTTTACGTGCATATTCTTCAAGTTCATATTCAGCTGCGTTGCCATGGATTAAACGACGCATTTGCTCATCAATCGGAACAATCTCATAAATCGCAGTACGTCCTGTAAAACCGGTATGTGAACAATAATCACAACCGTTTGGCACAGGTAACTTTAGATCTGATTCCAAGCTGACAGGTTTAAATACATCTTTTTCAAAATCATCTGCTTCACGCCATGTATGGCAATGAGCACATAGTGTCCGAACCAGGCGCTGTGCAATCACACCAATCAGTGAACTGGATAATAAGAATGGTTCAATTCCCATATCCTTCAAACGTGTTACCGCGCCAATTGCAGTGTTGGTATGCAGTGTAGATAAAACCAAATGACCGGTTAAAGAGGCTTGTACTGCAATTTCTGCGGTTTCCAAGTCACGAATTTCGCCCACCATCACCACATCTGGGTCTTGGCGAAGCATTGCCTTGAGTGCACGGGCAAAAGTCATATCCACTTTGGTGTTGACTTGGGTTTGCCCAATACCCTCAAGTTGATATTCGATTGGATCTTCAGCGGTCAGAATATTTTTTGAACCATCATTCAAATCGGAAAGTGCGGCATATAAAGTTGTTGTTTTACCAGAACCTGTTGGTCCCGTGACCAAAATGATGCCATGTGGACGGTGAACCAATTGAGTTAGGCGTTCATAATCGCTTTTCATCAGCCCCAAATGCGTCATGTTCAAGCGTCCAGCCTGCTTATCCAGTAAACGCATCACCACACGCTCACCATGAGATGACGGCAATGTGGATACACGAACATCCACCTCACGCCCAGCGAGACGTAGAGAAATACGACCATCTTGCGGAATACGCTTTTCAGCAATGTCCAATTTAGCCATCACTTTGATACGTGAAACCAACAACGGTGCAAGTTCTCGACGTGGTTGTACGATCTCACGCAATTGCCCATCAACACGCAAACGCACAGATAGTTTCTTTTCAAACGCTTCAATATGAATATCAGATGCACCCACACGAATAGCTTCTGACAACAAGGCATTGATCAGTCGGACGATAGGTGCATCATCCTCCTGATCCATCAAATCTTCCGTTTCAGGGACTTGGTCGGCAAGGCTTAATAAATCTGGATGATCTTCCAGTCCAGCTGCAACTTGCTGTGACTCACCTGTTTCACCTGCATAGCTTGAACTGAGCATTTGATTAAATTCAGTTTCATTGCATAATTGATGCTGTGCAACACGACCAAGATAACGACGTGCTTCCTGAATCGCAATTTGTGCGGTATCCTGACGGCGAACAATAAAAACTTGATCACCTTCATAACGCAACAGCACTCCATGCCGTTTTGCAAAACTATATGGTATTTGTAATTGTTTAAGAACTTGCATTACAACTTATATTAATCATTTAAATTGCTTTGAGTGTACTCTATGCACATGACAGCGTGAAGTCTGTTTGTTAATGATTTTATGAATAGGATGAACACTTTTGTCTAAAAAGAAAGACCATCTTGAACCAGAACTCCCGGATTTAAAATGGTGGGGAGAACAAAATTTCGAATTGCACCAATCCAAAGCATGGCAATTTGGTTCAATGATGATGCGCATTACACGTGGTTTACAAGAATGGCGTTTAGAATACTATCGCCCACATTTTCAGTATGACTATGAACAGCAATGGCATAAAATTCATGATGTGAATTTTGGCTTTCCTGAACCTGTACATGTTGAGCGCTACATGTTTAGAGAAACCCATAAAACATTTCAGTTAATGCCCCGATTGGCTGACCGTTCTGTGGTAATCCGTCCTGTCGATCCTATTTATATCCCCGCTGGACAACGTGGTACGCTGTATATCAGTACCCCTTTATGGATCTCAGGTTTTGTTCAAGCTCAAAAAGAGCCACTATTTGATATTCCTGTGATTTTGCCTAAGGATACATGGTTTGGTCCAGATCATCGTACAGGTGAAATGTGCTATGCAACCTCAGTCGATGGTCGTACAGAATTGAATTTACTGCGTCCTCGTGCTTTCCGTGCTGTTACCCCGATTGATTTTCACAATGTAAGCAGTCATCAATTGCGCTTTGACCGGATGAATGTGCCTGTTCCAGCACTGCCTTTATTCTATAGTGAAAGTACAGGGCGTTTGTGGACCTCACAAATTAAGGTCATTTATGAAGGCAATGATCGCCCTGCTCGCGTTAGAATTGAAAATCGTACTCCACCACTGGCTGGAGAAGTGATCTATGTTCATCCACCACGTTCACCAGGTGGTGCATTATTTAACATGTTTGATTCATTTTTCTAAGGGATAAGGTAAAAGATGGCTCAATCCAATATTCCCAAAGATATCGCGGACAGCTTAAAAGGCATTTTTACCAATGTAAATTTGGATCGTTTAAGTGAAATTGCAGTTGCGCTGATTCTCTGTTTTGTTGGCTTTGTACTTGCGCGAGTTATTTCCAATACTTTTATTCGAACTATTGGGGCACGCTTTAATGCACATCAACGTTTGGTGTGGCGCAGAGGTATTTTTTATTTTATTTTCTTGCTGTTTGTGATCGCCAGTTTAAAAGAAGCAGGATTTAAACTCAGTGTATTTTTAGGTGCAGCAGGGATTTTGACCGTAGCACTGGGTTTTGCTTCGCAAACTTCTGCATCCAACTTGATCAGTGGATTATTTTTAATTGGTGAAGGCTCTTTTGAAGTTGGTGATACCATTCAAATTACCCTGATTCGTGGGCATACCATCGAAGGTGAAGTGATTTCCATTGACCTTTTGTCAGTGAAGCTTTTAACCATGGACAATGTGTATGTACGCTTACCCAATGAGCAATTGATTCGGGCACCAGTACATAATCTATCAAAATTTCCGATACGACGGTTGTCGATTACGGTCGCGATTAATTTCAATGAAAATATCAATAAAGTCCGTGAAGTATTGATCGAGGTCGCCAACGATTATCCATTGGTTTTGGCAGATCCAAAACCCCGTGTGACTGTGTCTGCATTTGGTGAATCATCCATTGAAATTTTATTTGCACTCTGGTGTATGCAAGCCAATTATCTACAGGTAAAAGATGAAATCCATGAGCTGATCCGCAATCGCTTTGTGGAAAATCAGATTGAGATTCCTGTGCCTAAAATTGGTTTTGTGGATCGTCCAAATCCAAATGAACCACTGCAAAATGAAGAGCTTGACAGCTATGCAAATCAACAAGATTTAAAGTTAGAACAAAAACAAGATAAACAGCTTTAAAGCTCAATGGGCATATTTATTCTTCATGATGAATATGTCCAATTACAAAACCTTCATCAAGTTTTAAACAATGAGCTGATAAATTAATCACTTCAAAACAACAAAATGGACAGCCACAATGCAACTCAATCATTATTTAAACTTTAAAGGACAAACAGAAGCTGCTTTTAACTTTTACAAATCAGTTTTTGGTGGTGATTTTTCTTTTTTAAAACGTTATTCAGAATTGCCCGATGTCCAAGTACCAGAACAAGAAAAAAACTATATTTTGCATGTTTCTTTGCCGATTAATGACTTTACCGTATTAATGGGCTCGGATACCACTGAACAGTTCTGCTCACCAAATGGTGCCCCTTTCAGCAAAGGTACAAATCATTATATTTCAATTAATTTAGAAGCTCATGAAGTGGATGAAGCTCAACGACTGTTTACAGCCCTGTCTGCCAATGGTCAGATTGAAATGGCTTTGGAAAAAACGTTTTGGGGTGCGCTATATGGCGCTTTCACTGACCAGTTTGGCATTCGCTGGATGGTAAACTGTCAACTCTCTGAGGTTTGATCATTTCATTAAAATTATAGCCTATTGATTCAGCATGATATAGGCTATAGTTCACTTAAGAAAACGACATCATTTACAATAAATATGATCACAGGGCTAACCCATACACTTCTGATTATTTTAATCACGATTGCAATCTCTATCCTTGCTTGGCAACAGCGTCATGTGATGAATCGTCTGATTTTCAATATTTCAGCAATTAAACACGGTCAATATGATCGTTTCTTAACCCATGGTTTCATTCACAATGATGGTATGCATTTATTTTTTAACATGTTTACCCTATATTTCTTTGGACGAAATATTGAATGGTTTTTCCGTGGCTATTTAAGCGGTATGGGTTTTGTTCTATTTTATTGTAGTGCCATTATCATTGCTGCCATTCCGAGTTATTTACACAATCGGAGTTTAAACTCTTATCGAAGTTTAGGTGCTTCAGGTGCAGTCAATGCGGTACTATTTAGTTCGATCTTGTTTAATCCGTGGGGCATGATCTATATCTATATTTTACCTGTTCCTGCGATTATTTTTGGAACCATATATTTGTGCTACAGCATGTATGCGATTCGCTCTGGACATTCACCACTGATTGATCATCGTGCTCATATTACAGGTGCAATCTATGGTTTCTTATTCCCATTACTTTTAGAACCCTCACTAGGTACAGCATTTTTCTATAAGTTTATTCAGTCGCCTTTATTTTAATTTTGCATTCAGTCATTGATGTCTAAGCCATTGTTAAACTTCAGACATCAATATTCGAAAATTGCGCAATAATCGTTAAGCCGATGGTAATAAAAGCAATCCCGACCCAACCTGCTAAATCAATATTTTGACCTAAAAATGCCTTGGCTAATAAAGCAGTGGCAATCACACCAAGCCCTGACCATAGAACATATAGAATTCCGGCTTGCATAAATTTCAACGCATAAGCAGCACATGCAAAAGAAATGATATATAAGACTAGAGCAATCCCTTGATCAAATTTATTGACCAAACCATTCCCTTTAGCAGAATAAAATGTGGATAAAACATCCGTCGCAATTGCGATTAACAGCCAAAAGACCCCAGGATTAATTTTTGCAAGTAAGAAAGACATTGTCGTTTTAGTTCAAATCATCATCGACAAATTTTATCTTGAGTCAATCTCAACAGCCAGTAGAATCTTTGAATAAATCAAAAGGTGAATATTTAAATTCACCTTTTTAAGTCCCACATTTAAAATTAAGCTTGATCCAATCTAAATGATGTCATGGTCAAAGAACCTGCTACAGCCTGATCATTAAAAATACTCAGCTGATCGTTCTCTTCCTGCAAACCTAAAGCATATAACATTGGATAATAGTGATCTGGTGTTGGAATCGACAATAAAAATTCAGGACCCTGCTTTTGCCAATCAATCAATGCTTGATGATTATGGGTTAACAAGAAGTTTTTCATTTTTGCATCTGCTTCTAAAGCCCAATCATAACCAAAGTGACCATCAAATTTGTCAAAAGCAACTTTTCTAAGGTTATGGACCAAATTACCACTGGCAACAATCAAAACACCTTTACGTCGCAATTGGGCCAATTCTTTTGCCAAATCATAATGATATTGTGCGCCCTGACTGTAGTCGATACTCAACTGTACGACGGGAATATTGGCTTGTGGAAAGACATGGCATAACACTGCCCATGTTCCATGATCCAAACCCCACGTATGATCATGATGAACTTCAACACGATGAATCGCAGCAGTTGTTTCTTCAACCAGTGCTTTATTTCCTGAGGCAGGATATTGCATATCAAATAATGCTTGAGGAAAGCCACCAAAATCATGAATCGTTTTTGGTTGCTGCATGGCAGTCACTGCTGTAACACCCTGTGTTAGCCAATGCGCAGAAATACATAAAATTGCTGCCGGTTGTGTCTCCATTTCAGCGCCAATACGATTCCACGAACGCGTAAAATCATTGGTTTGAATGGCATTCATCGGAGAGCCATGCCCAAGAAACAGTACAGGCATGACTTCAGTATTCGGTAAAGTTGCATTCCAACCTTTGAGTAACGATAAATCACCTGTTGTTTGACTGAGCATTTCGTTCACCATAAGAAATCTTTATTTGATTATGTGATCTTTCAACTAGTAAAACAGCGACTTTTACAGCATACAACATTGCAAATATGCAACGATCAATTTAAATTCCTGATTTAACTTTGACCATAGTTTTAGCCGTCATGAAAGCATTCATGCTTAATGATTCAATCAATCATCCACAAAAAAGCCGAACTTAAGTCCGGCTTTTTATTTCAAAATCAGTGCCTAAAACAATCAAGCACCAGTTTGATAATGCGCTTTCGGTACTGCTGTAGAGGCTTGATAAGGGTGGGTAAAATCACCTAGACCAGCAGCAGCTTCCTGAATATCTTTACCCTCTTTGATCACAAAGGTATCAAAACCTGAACGCTTCATATAATTCAACACGTCTTTAAATACATCACCTGTTGCACGAAGCTCGCCTTGGTAACCTTGGCGACGTAATAACGCAGCAAAGGAATAACCACGACCATCATTAAAGCCTGCAAAGTCAATAAAGATGGCATCTAACTGATCAAGTGGAAACTGGTGGGTTTCAGGAGAAGCATCCACTGTGATCAATAGCGCTTTTTTACCTGTGACATTGCTAAGCTGATCTAACTGCTCAACTGTTAATAACACATCACCTTGAGGCAATACCCCATCCTCACCAATAAGTTGATAAGTATTGTCTGCAATAGAGCCATCTTTAGAGAGGACTTGAAGTGCGGTATTAAGCATATGCACGCTCCTTGAATGGTTTAATGCCGACACGGCGATAAGTTTCAATAAACGCTTCACCTTCATTACGAAGATCGAGATAAGTGTTTAAAATTTCATCAATAATATCAGGAACAGCTTCTGCGGCAAATGATGGTCCTAAAATGTCACCAATTGAAGCATCATGATCGGCATTTCCGCCCAAAGTAATTTGGTAGAATTCTGCACCTTTTTTATCTACACCTAAAATACCGATATTACCGACATGATGGTGACCACAAGCATTCATACAGCCTGAAATATTCAAGTCAATATGACCTAGATTATAAACCGTATCCAAGTCATCGAAACGACGTGTAATCGCCTCAGAAATTGGAATTGATTTTGCATTTGCCAAAGAACAGAAGTCACCACCTGGGCAGCAAATAATATCGGTAATAAAGCCAATATGTGCACGAGCCAAATTGTTCTTTTCAAGAATTTGCCATAATTCAAATAAATCTTTTTGCGGAACGTCTACTAAAGAAATATTTTGTTCGTGAGTAGTACGCAATTCACCGAACGTATATTTGTCTGCAAGATCTGCAATCAAATTCATTTCTTCAACAGTCATATCGCCAGGGGCAATACCTGCACGTTTCAGCGAAATGGTGACAATACGGTAACCTGTCACTTTATGCGCATTGGTATTGATATTAAACCAATGCTTGAATTTTGGATGTTCAGCAAATAAGGCGCTAAAGTCTTCATCCGCATAATTTTGATAATCAAACGGTGTAAATTCCTGATCTAACTTTTCCAAGATTTCAGGTTGTATCTTTAACGTCTTAATCGTTTCAGCAAACTCAGCTTCAACTTTCTCAGCAAACACTTCAGGTGTTAATGCTTTCACCAAAATTTTAATACGTGCTTTGTATTTATTATCACGACGACCATGTAAGTTATAAACCCGAAGAACTGCTTCCAAATATGCAATTAAATCTTCACGCGGCAACCATTCACGAATCATAGAACCAATAATCGGTGTACGTCCTAAACCGCCACCGACTTTGATTTTATAGCCCAGTTCACCTGCTTCATTTCGAGTTAAATACACACCGATATCATGAAATGAAGTTGCAGCGCGATCAACTTCTTCAAGTGCAGACACTGCAATTTTGAATTTACGTGGTAAGAAGGCAAATTCAGGATGGAATGTCGACCATTGACGGATCAATTCACAGGTTGGACGTGGATCTGCTATTTCTCCAGCCACAACACCTGCATATTGGTCCGTAGTTGTATTACGGATACAGTTCCCCGAAGTTTGGATGGCATGCATTTGAACGGAAGCAAGACCTTCAAGCATATCTGGCACATTTTCCAGTGCAGGCCAGTTAAACTGAATATTCTGACGTGTTGAAACATGCGCATAGCCACGGTCGTATTCTTTGGCAAGTTCAGCAACTTTGCGTAATTGTTTAGAATTCATTAAACCGTAAGGGACAGCAATACGTAACATTGGCGCATAACGTTGCACGTATAAACCATTTTGCAAGCGTAATGGACGATACTCATCTTCAGTGAGTTTTCCAGCTAAATAACGTTCCGTTTGATCACGGAATTGTGCAACACGTTCGTTGATCAGTTGCTGATCAAAATCAGTATATAAATACATGGCGTACAGCTAGTAGTTTCATTATAACGATGCACAATATAACGAGTATTGATCTATCAAAGAAATGCTTTTTTTCCATATTTTATAGCGGTTTTATTGATAAGCATCCCGCAATGATTGAATTGGCAAGACTTCGCCTAGAATCTTAATCTTTATGAGGCAATTGATGTTTTTCTTCATTGCTTATCTTTATTTAAGATAATAAAAAAGAGCATATGTTCTATGCTCTTTTTCAACTGATTAAAGTTAGATTAACAATGAAATGCTTCAAATACTCTCGTTAAACATGTGATCATCTCTTGGATTCAATCCGCTATTGAGACTTAAAACAACAAATTTAGGACTGGTCATCCGAGTTTTGCTGATCAGTATCATTCTCCAATTTATTTTCAGCAATTTTTGCAGCTTCATAACCTGCAAATGCACCTGCCGCTTTTTCCAAAAATCCAGCATCAGGATCTAATTTATCAACCCCTTGCTCTGCAATTACAGCGCCTGCAATTTTACCCAACTCATCCAATAATCCGCTCATTGCCTACACTCCACAGTGTTTTGTTTGAGTTCTCATTGTATGCAGTCACATGCTCAACATTGCGGAGATTCTGTTGTATGAACATGGAGCTTATGAGAGAACAATGCAATGATTTATATCATTTGTTTCTGATTAAGTGACTCTTAATCTTTTAAGGTTGAAATACTACGCCCTTTTCACTGCTCAAATCTGATTGATTCAGCTAAATCGTCAAGTAAGTATTTTCCCACTTATTTTCACAGAATTGACTCAAATCTGTTTTCCTATCTACTTCAATGAGTTCAACATAGCGACCATGTACATGATCAATCGCGAGACAATCATCAATATCTAAAACCCGATCTGTGTGTTGCTTTTGCCAATGGCTGGCAAAATATTGTTTACCTTTGTTTTTTGCTTCAATGCCATCCCGAGCAACCACCAGAACATATCGATGCAACTCGCCAAATTCATGCGCATCATAACCACCCAAGTTAATTAACCACAGTTTGGCATCCGATAGATTCGGTTGAGCATCACTAAAACGAATATGGTATTTCTTATTTTCAAACTCAATAACTTGTAGCTTTTGCCAAGCATCAATGTGCAAACCTTGTTGTTCACCAAACCAAGCATTTTTTAATTGGGGATAAATTTCTTCGAGTGTGTCTCCAACAGCCAAAACCACATCATGGACTTCCATATTGGCACGTGCATGACGACCACCCAACATCACGATAAATAAACTAGACATATGCAATTACTGAACAATTAAGTGAATGTTTGAATAAATTTTAATAATAAAACGCCGCCTAAAGATAATACCGCATTATTGAGAAAATGAATGAGTAATACATGCCATATATTTCTTGTCCATAAATAAATCAAGTTTAAAAATAATCCCGCACTCATAAAGCTGATCGTTGCAACCAAGTTCCCATCAAAATTATGATAATGAATCAAACCAAATAAAATCGAATTCAGCATGATCAAGACCATGCGCCATAACCACGGCTGAATAAATAATTTTTGTAATAAGGTGTAGCGGAACACGATATCTTCTAAAAGTGCGGTGAATAAAGGTCCAAAGCTGATGATCAGCAAACTCAGAAAAGCGATCTGTTCAGGTTCAATATACGGTCTCTCTTCTTGTCTCTCACCCAGAGGAAGAAATTGACGTGTAAGTGAGATGACCACTTGTAATAATATTGCACCCACCACAACCCATATACTTGAACGCCAAAAGGTCTGTTGATACTTTTGCCAATGTGTAAGCAACATATCTTTATATAGGTAACACACTGAAATAAACAACAGTCCGCGAAAAATAGCATCTCCCAAACTGACAGCAATCGAGATTCCAAATATTTTTTCTAAAATAAGACCATTTATAACAATCAATGGGAGAATAGAAACGGCAAAAGTATCTTTCCATCCCCAGATAATTTTTTCAGGGAAATTTTCAGCCCGAACTTTTTGTAAAAAATGCATAACCAACATAATCTTTTATTTTTAGTAGATTTTTCGCAAAATAGCGCAAATTCCAAATACTGTGTATAGGGTGCTTACCATCAAGATATAAAAAAGCCCCTTATAAAAGAGGCTTTCCAAATAAAAATGATGAATTACATTTCCACCATTTCCACACCATCAATACGCGCCACAGTCATTAAATCTTTATCCCCACGACCTGATACGGTTGCAATAATAATTTGATCTTTTGACATCGTTGGTGCCAGTTTGGTGACATAAGCCATCGCATGTGAACTTTCCAATGCAGGAATAATTCCTTCAATATGGGTCAAATCACGGAAACCTTGTAAAGCTTCCGTATCGTTAATTGGTACATAATTTACCCGATGCATATCTTTCAGGAAACTATGTTCAGGTCCTACGCCAGGATAATCCAAGCCTGCTGAAATAGAGTGAGTTTCAATAATTTGACCCTGTTCATCAGACATCAGATAAGTTCTGTTACCATGTAGAACACCGACATGTCCTGCATTGAGTGGTGCTGAATGTTTACCCGTTTCCACACCAAGACCAGCAGCTTCAACGCCATACATTTTCACATCAGGATCATTTAAGAATGGGTAGAACAAGCCCATGGCATTTGAGCCACCGCCCACACATGCCACCAGGGCATCAGGTAAACGACCTGCCTGCTGTTGAATTTGTTGGCGTGCTTCACGACCAATAATCGATTGGAAATCACGTACCAATTGAGGATATGGATGTGGACCCGCAACTGTACCAATCACATAATAAGTCGAGTCTACATTGGTCACCCAATCACGCATTGCTTCATTCATGGCATCTTTCAGTGTTTTAGAACCGCTCTCTACGGGAACAACAGTCGCCCCAAGCAAACGCATGCGATAGACATTCATCGCTTGACGTTTCACATCTTCAGCGCCCATGAAGACAACACATTCAAGACCTAAACGTGCTGCGATTGTCGCTGTTGCAACACCATGTTGCCCTGCACCTGTTTCAGCAATAATACGTTTTTTACCCGAAAGCTTTGCCAACAATGCCTGACCAATTGTATTGTTGACCTTGTGTGAGCCTGTATGATTCAAGTCTTCACGTTTAAGATAGATCTGCGCACCACCCAACTCTTTCGACCATCGTTCAGCATAGTACAAAGGACTAGGACGTCCTACATAATAAGCGAGATCACGGTCGAATTCTGCCAAAAACTGAGCATCATTCTTCATGCGGAAATAGAGCTTCTCTAAATCCTCTAAAGCTGCCATTAAAGTTTCTGACACAAAACGTCCGCCATGGATACCAAAATGCCCGTTTTGATCCGGGAATTGGGTATAGTCAATCACACTATTTTGTTGATTACTTTGCTGATCCACGTTGGACTCCTTGCATAAATCGTTCTACGAGTTGTTGGTCTTTAATACCTTTTGCGGATTCTACGCCTCCGCTCACATCGACTGCATAGGCTTGAGTCGTTTGTATGGCGTTTTCAACATTTTCAGGCTTTAAACCACCTGCCAAAATCAAAGGAATATCAAGTTTAGGGAATTGTGACCAGTCAAAACTGTGCCCTGTTCCCCCTTTCAAGTCAGGATGCCATGCATCTAGAAGCATAGCACTCGCGCCTGCCTGTTGATATGGTCGAATTGTCGCAATAATTTCGGAATGTTCTGCATCAGGTTTGATCTGAATTGCCTTATACCAACGACGCTTATTGTATTGGGCAATCTGTTGGCATTGCTGTGCAGTTTCATCCCCATGAAATTGAATAATATCTAAAGGGACAGACGCCAAGACTTCAGCAATTTCATCTGCACTGGCATTCACAAACAAGCCTACAATATTGATATATGGTGGAATGAGTTGTGCGAGTTGTTGCGCCAGTTCAATTGTCACGTAACGAGGGCTGGGTTTATAAAACACAAAACCAATCGCATCCACACCTGCATTTACAGCAGCATGAATATCCTGTGGTCGTGTAATTCCACAAATTTTGGCACGGGTACGCATAGTTTTGAACTCGAATTTGTTCAGATCAAACTGATTTTTTCAATATTTTGGACAAATCATTGTAAAGCAAATTTATTCACTTGCGTTAAAGTTATATAGGATTATCTGTTTTACATTGTTTATACACTTAACAAACTTTATACTGCACACAAATGCAACAAGTCTAGCTTAAGGCTTTGGGAAGTTGGTGCAAATCCAACACTGCCCCCGCAACGGTAAAATGAAAATATTATTCTTTATAAGTCAACTGACTTACACCACTGCAATGTTTTGTGGGAAGGTGGAATAATCTGAATCGTTTCAGATTCTATATTTAAGTCCGGATACCAGCTTGTTGTGCCCTTAAACTCAATCATTCACGGGGAGTGAATGTATGGAGCATATCATGTCTGTTATTTTTAAACCTACTGCACTTGTAGGTGCTGTCGCTTTTGCGATGGGGTTATCTTCTACTGCATTTGCTGAACAGCAAGACCAGACTTCTAATTCGACAGCATCCTTGTCACCGATTGTTGTGACAGCCACTCGTTCCGAAGAAAGTCTAAAAAATATTCCTGTTCGACTTACTGTAATTGATCAAAAAACAATTGAACAAAACCCATTACTGAATGTTTCAGATGTCATCCAAAGAGATCCTGCTGTTTACATTAAGCAAAGTGGTGGTATTGGACAAGTTTCAGAAATTGCACTTCGTGGCACTAAAGCAGTACATACATTGGTTTTAAAAGACGGCGCTCGTCTAAATAGTCAAAATGAACTTGGGCCTTTATATCCTGCGTTCTTGGATACAACGGATGTTCAACAGATTGAAATTTTAAAAGGTCCAGCTTCGGTTCAATATGGCAGTGATGCCATCGGTGGGGTTGTTCAGCTCATTTCAAAAAAACCAGTTAAATCTGGTGCTGAATTAACAGGCATCTACGGTGAAAATAATACTTACAAAGCCATTGCAAAAGCAGACCTAGTGACTGATCAAGGCTTTTATGCACAAGTTGGTGGACAGCGTTTAGAAAGCGACGGTACACGTATTTTTGAAAGTCAGCCAAAAAATGAAAAAGCTAGCTTTGATCAAAAAGGCTACAATGCAAAATTTGGTTATTCACAAGAAGATGTCGTTGACGCTTATGCATCAATCAGTGAAAACAAAGGTACAAATATTTTTAGTAATGACTACATTGTCAACACATCACCACGTGAATTTGAAAATCGTGTGATCAATGCAAAAGTCGCTTATAATATTTTGCCTGAACTAATTGTAAATGCACAATATTCGAATGTTCAAGACAAACAAAATGTTCCAGCTTATGCATCGCATTACAACACTGAGAATAATCAGGGCGATTTAAACTTAAAATGGAAATTTACACCAAATCAAAATATTTTGGTGGGTGCAACATACAACGATGCAAATTATAAAAGTAATACGATTCTAAAAAATGACCAAAGTGTGAATAGCACTGGCTATTATTTACAGCATCAATTTAAAAATGAGTTGTTTGATACCCAGGCTGGTATTCGTGTAGAAGATAATGAACGTTTTGGTACGCATACTGTAGGACAAGGTGCCGTACGTTATCACTTCTTACCGAATGCAAGTGTATATGCCAATATTGGTAGTGCTTTCCGTGCACCAACCTTAAATGAGTTATATTCGCAATGGGGTGGAAATGAGAAGTTAAAGCCAGAAGAAAGTACATCTTATGAACTTGGTTTTGATTATGATTTAACATCAAACATCAGCACAAATATTTCTGCTTATCATACTAAAATCAAAAATTTGATTATTTACAATTATCCTGCGGGTAATGAGAATGTTGATCAAGCTAAATTTACTGGCGGCGAAGCTGAAGTTAAATGGCATCAAGATGATTTATTTCTCTCTACTGCATACGCTTATGTAAAAACAGAGAACAATAAAGATGGCAATGAAATTGCTTATCGTCCTCGCCAGACTTTAACGCTTACCACTGGTTTAGAAAATACAACTTATGGTATTAGTGCTTCACTCATTGCACGAGCGAAAGCTTATGCAGATGCCGCCAATAAAACTCGTGTCCCTGGTTATGCAACTGTGGACTTAAATGCTTATTGGAATGCAACACCGAATGTTAAAGTTTTTACCAACATTCAAAATGTGGGTGATGTTGAATATCGTGAAGTTTTCAATAATTATCCATCACAAGATTGGTATATCAATAGTGGGCGTCAAGCTTCAGTGGGGGTAACTTTCCGTTACTAAAAGTTAGACTCAAAAAAATATCTAAAACAGCGCAGTTTATGGATAATGTTTTGACCGACATTATCCTTTTTTATTCTTTAGCTTTTCATTTAAATCCAGGACAAAATCATGGGACATCGCTTAAGTAAAATTTACACCCGTACAGGTGATTCAGGAACAACTGGTTTAGGAGATGGCTCTCGTGTACCCAAAGATGACTTACGTATTACCGCTTTAGGTGATGTGGATGAGCTGAATTCAATTGTCGGTGTATTACGTTCACAAATTTCAATCAGTGATATCACGGATAAAGGAGATTGGGACAAATCGCTCAGTTTAGTTCAACACTGGCTGTTTGATTTGGGTGGTGAAGTATGTATTCCCAATTACAACTTGCTACAGCCTGTTTGTGTGGAATTTCTAGAAAATGAAATTGATAGAATGAACGAAGACCTGCCGATGCTGAAAGAGTTTATTCTTCCTTCAGGCACCTTGGCATGTAGTTATGCTCATCAGGCACGTGCAGTATGTCGTCGTGCTGAACGTAGCCTCATGACTGTACATAGCAGAGACCAGAATATTCAAGCCACAGCCTTACAATTGCTCAATCGTTTGTCAGATTGGTTGTTTGTTGCTTCACGTACACTTCAACGTGCAGAAGGTGGCAGTGAAGTGCTTTGGCAAAAGAACATCAACGATACAATTTAAACATCACTGATCATTCATTGATGGTTTCTGGACAGTATGATCAAGGTGTAGCCCTATTAGTGGAATAGGGCTAAAACACAAGTTTTCAGTTAAAGATTAAAATTTCATCACGAGTCAAAATGATCTAACGATCAGGCTTATGTGATGGGATCGATAATCTGAGTATCGAGTACATTCTATGAAAATTATCGGACATCGTGGCGCACGTGGCGAAGCACCTGAAAACACATTGGGTGGTTTTCAATATATTCATGACTTGGGCATTCGTGCGGTCGAGTTTGATGTCCGACAATTAAAAGATAATGCACTGATTATTATGCATGACGATAATTTCTTAAGAACCACAGGAATTGATCAACCACTTTATGCTTTAGACAGTACACAACTGGCACCTTTTAATCAAGCCAGCATATGGATGGATTGGGAAAAGCAAATCACGCCGACTTTAAGCCAAAGTCTAAATATCATGCATGATTTTGAACATATTGAAGTCGAGGTGAAGGCTGTTGAAAGTCTAGAAGATGCTGAAAAACTGACCATTGAATTACAACAACAGCTTAAGGATTTTAAACATACTGCGGTCATCACCAGCTTTGATTTAAAAATACATCAGGTTTTACAGCAGCAGCAATCTGAGTTTAAACGTGGTTTACTGATCGAAAGGGACATTCAAGAACAGGCGATTGAACAAGCTTTAGAACTGGATTGTTGCCAAATTGGCTGGATGAATCAGTTGGCAAGCGATGCGATACTTCAAGCAACCCAAGCAGCAGGTTTAAATATCAGTGTTTGGACCGTGAATGATATCCAACGTGCTCAGCATTTACGCGATCTAGGCATCCAAGGATTAATTACTGATTTTCCAAAAATGATGCAAAATGCTTTAGGTCAGGTGCAATAATTCAGAATAAATGAGACATGCAAAACCGGCTTTCGTTTACAGTGTTAAAAGCGCTTAAACTCAAAACTTCGACTATTCAATCACTACAGACTATGAAGCTACAACGATTATTGCGACTAAAATCTTCTATACATATGTGACAATGAAATACGACTTTTTAATCATTCATTTTTTTCGATCAAACCGCTAGAATTTGTGTTTTATTCTGTTACTGTTTTATACAATACAGATGTACACTAATACTAGTGAACAGATGTTCGCCCATGATACTATCCCTGAAAGTATAGCCTAGAAAATGCTGAAGCTATGCGTTTAACTTTTACCTAATGAAGGTTCTTAGGAGTGCTGTTGGAGATGAATGCTCCCCTACCCAAAGCCCCAATAAATTGGATCGGTGTTTTTGCCTTGGTATTCCTACCACTTGTGGCATTGATCGCGATTCCATTGTATGCCTACCATCATGATTTTAGTATGGCAGCTTGGATTAGTTTATTCGTTTTACTCGGTCTCAGTAGTTTAGGCATTACTGCGGGTTACCATCGCTTATGGGCACACCGTGCTTATGAAGCGACTTTACCTCTTAAAATTATTTTGATGATTATGGGAACATTTGCTGTTCAAAACAGTATTTTGTTCTGGGCTTCCGGTCACCGTACCCATCACCGTCATGTCGATGATGTTGATCAAGATCCATATTCAATTAACAATGGCTTTTGGTATGCACACATTGGCTGGATGTTACGCAACTACCCTGCTGCAGAAGCAAATTACAAAAATGCACCAGACTTATTGAATGATAAAGTGGTGATGTTCCAGGACAAATATTACATTCCATTGGTCATTGCGGTTCACGCAGCCATTCTGCTCCCATTGGGTTGGGCTGTAGGTGACATGTGGGGCGTATTACTCTTAGGTGGTTTACTTCGTTTAATCATCAGCCATCATGTAACCTTCTTTATCAACTCTTTATGTCATATGTGGGGCAAACGTCCTTATACAGACGAAAATACTGCACGTGATAACTTCCTGCTTGCCATTGCGACATGGGGTGAGGGTTATCATAACTACCACCATATTTTCCAATACGATTATCGTAATGGCGTGAAATGGTGGCAATATGATCCAACCAAATGGTTGATCTGGTCCTGTTCTAAAATTGGTTTAGCAAAAAATCTTCGTCGTATTCCAAGCTTTAATATTAAAAAAGCAGAATTAGCAATGAAGTTTAAATATGCTGAACAGGATTTAGCGATTTACGGTCACAATGTAAATGCTGACATTTTAGCCATGAAACAAAAAGTCTCTCAAGAATATGAAGCCTTTACCCATACATTAAACGATTGGGCGGCTTTAAAAGAGCAAGAACTACAAGCAAAAAAAGCCTCGGTTGCTGAAAAAATCCACCAAATGGATGTCAAGCTTAAAGTTGATTTCCAGTTGGTAGAACAAAAGTTGGCTTTCCATCGTGAACGCTTAGAAACATTGATGCGTGGTATTAAAAAGAACGTGGTTTCTTAATCCATCGTTCAGCAAAAGAAAAGCTCCAACTGGAGCTTTTCTTTTGCCTAATTTTTTTCGTGATTTAACTCCAAACTGAGAAACAGACATGCAGATCAATAACATCCCTTTTGGCATCACCAACTGGACAGAGATTCCGACCACGCATCACCAAGGTGAACAAGGTTTTGCACTTTGGCGTACTCAACAATTTGATCAAATTCGTGTTCGAATGGTCGAATACTCTGCAGGATATCTGGCAGATCACTGGTGCTTGAAAGGTCATATCCTTTTTTGTTTAGAGGGTGAGTTACACACCGAACTTGTAGATGGCCGTACATTTACTTTAACGGCAGGTATGAGTTATCAAGTTGCAGACCAAGCGGAAGCACATCGTTCCTCAACCACATTGGGCGCAAAATTATTTATTGTTGACTAAATCAGTCGGCATTCGCCCATGTCATTAAAATTTTGCTATATTGATCAAGTCATGATTTATCCATTGCGATCAACTGCTATGTACTTCAATCCTCGTTATCCCACGTTGAATCCAAAACTATACCATGAGCAAATGCCCAACCCACTTCAGGGGGCCAAAGCAGGACATTTTAATCTTGCACTCGCTGATGAATTGCAATGGTCTGAAGAGGAAAAAACGCAGTGGGTCGAGATTTGCAGTGGGCAAAAAACATTCCCAGAATTCCATCCTTTAGCGATGGTCTATGCAGGACATCAGTTTGGTCAATGGGCTGGTCAGCTGGGTGATGGTCGGGGTTTGCTGATTGCGCAAATTCTCAATCGCCATCATCAAACCATTGATCTGCATTTAAAAGGCGCGGGCTCTACGCCCTACTCTCGCATGGGCGATGGTCGAGCTGTACTTCGTTCCGTCATCCGTGAGTATTTGGCAGGTCATGCCTTGAATTCGCTTGGTGTCCCCTCTAGTAACGCCGTAGGTTTTACCTCATCAAATCAAGGTGTTCAACGTGAGAAACTCGAACTCGGCGCAATGATGTTACGTACTTCTGATTGTCACATCCGTTTAGGTCATTTTGAATGGATCAACCAATACCAACCAGATTTACTGGCTGAATTTACCCAAAAATGTATTGAATGGCATTACCCTGAGTGTTTAGCGCTTCAAAAAACAGGAACTGAAAATCACATCTTGGCCTTTGCACGCAAAGTGATTCAAAATACAGCCATCATGATTGCCAAATGGCAGTTGGTTGGCTTTGCGCATGGAGTGATGAATACTGACAATTTAAATATTACTGGTTCGACACTCGATTTTGGTCCTTATGGTTTTATGGAAAGATTCCGCCCAAACTGGATCAATAATCACAGTGATTATAACGGACGTTACACTTATCAAAACCAACCCAGCATCGCACATTGGAACTTATGGAATTGGTTGAACAATTTAATTCCACTTGCCCATCCCGAAACAAAAGAACAATTTAAACAGGATTTGGTTGAATGTTTAGAAGATTTTGAACCTACTTTTCTAAAACATTATACACAGGGCCTCTGTCAAAAACTTGGACTGCCAGACTTTCACAAAGACAGTTTTGACTGCGGAATGAGCTTTTTAAGAATTTTACAAAGTGAACAACTTGACTATACCGGCAGTTTTATTCGTTTACAAAATAAGCAGTATGAAGCCATTCAAGATGATTGCTTAGATCGCCATCAATTTGAAGTATTTTTGAATCAATACCAAAGTATTCGTGAACATCAGGATCTAGATGTATTGGATGCTGAGATGAAGCAAGTCAATCCAGTTTATATTTTGAGAAATCATATGGCTCAAAAAGCCATTGAACAGGCTGAACGAGATGATTTTTCTGAGGTCGACCGTTTATTTAAATTATTAAGCCAACCTTTTAAGCGTCAGCTTGATTTAGAAACCGCCGCAGATTTAGCGCCTTTAGCAAGCGACTTACCAGAAGTCATGGTAAGTTGCTCTTCATAAATATATTGAGGACAATCATACTTACCCACAATTTCTGTGGATAACCATGTGTTTATCCACAGGATAAATCAATAATCACAATTCAGCTACAACGTGCTGGTTTAAAATGCGTAAAATTTAGGCAAGACATCGCTTTGCAACATCTATACTTTACAATGAATAAAAAATACCTCTTTTCAATTTGTACGGTTTTAATCCTGATCATCACGAGCGGATGGATTTATCAAAAATATAATCAATTTATTCCAACAGCCACTGCTGCAATCCATGTCAAAAATTTAACCCTGCAAGATATCAATCATATTCGTCAAAACACCCCGATTACAGAGGTTAAAGTTTATAAGTCTGCTCGCATTGTCCAATTGATGCATCATGATCAAAAAATTCAAAGCTATCCAATGCGTTTAGGTTTTACCCCACAAGGTCATAAAGTACAGGAAGGGGATGGAAAAACACCTGAGGGGCAATATATTTTAGATTGGCGCAATCCCAACAGCGCCTTTTATAAATCATTGCATGTATCTTATCCAAATCAACAAGATCTCGTCCAAGCCAAACATCTGGGTGTTTCCGCAGGGGGGGATATTATGATTCACGGCTCTGCAACCATTTCACAGGTCGAGAAAATGCCAAGTTTAATGAATTATTTACCTCGAAATGACTGGACATGGGGCTGCATTGCCGTTAGAAATGTTGATATGGATGAAATCTGGAAACTTGTGGATGATGGAACAATGATTCGCATTTACCCATAATTGAATTAAAAAGAGAACATCATGACTGGTGATGAAATTCGGAAAATCGCTTTTAATTTTGCAACTCAATTGCCAAAATCAGAATTAGACTATCCATTTGGTGAAGATATTCCTGTCTTTAAAGTGCTTGGTAAAGTGTTTATGTTAAGTTTTGAATTGCATGGTCAAAAAGTCATTAATTTAAAGGTTCAACCTGAGCATGGTGAAATGCTGAGAGATGTGTATCCCTCAATTAAAGTAGGTTATCACATGAATAAACGCCACTGGATTTCGGTTTATGAAGGCGATCAAATTCATGCCGATTTGATTCAGGACTTGGTCGAGACTTCCTATGAATTGGTCAGCAAAACGCTGACTAAAGCTCAAAAACAGGTTTTAGCAATCCATCAACAGATCCAGTCATAAGAATGTTCAACGATTTGACGACTCAGCCGGATCAATACAAATTGTTTATCTGCATCACAATATGTGAGTTATACTCCATTCAAATGCTTGTTTTTTCAGCATTGATTTCAACATTTGTACACATTTACCCACAATATCTGTGGATAAACCTGTGTTTATCCACAATGTGAATTAAAAAATGCTGGAAACTTAATCTTCTGGATATTCAAAACGATAGCCTACACCATAAACAGCTTGTACCCATTCATGGCGGTTTCCTGTTTCAGCAGCTTCCGAAATTTTTCTTCGTAAGTTCTTGATATGACTATCAATAACACGGTCAGCCACATCAAAACTGTCTGGATTGATATGATCTAAAAGTTGAGCTCTTGAGTAGACTTGACCTAAATGTTCGAGGAAAAGCTCTAAAAGACGAAATTCGGTTGGTGTTAAATTCAACGATTTTTGTTGATACCAGATACGTTGTTGTGCTTTATCAATTCTGAATAAATCATTGGCTTCAGGTTCAGCCTTGCGTTCTAAACGGCGCAACACAGCTTGTACACGTGCAACCAGTTCTTTCGGACTAAATGGTTTACATACATAATCATCAGCCCCCATGTTTAGTCCCAATACGCGGTCAATTTCTTCAGTTCGTGCAGTCACCATAATGATCGGTAAATCTGTTTGTTCACGCACTTTACGACAGATGGTAAGACCATCCATACGTGGCACCATCAAATCCAGAACCATGAGACTTGGTTTACGTTGCTGAAAACTCTCATAAGCTTCCTGACCATCATGAAACATACTGACTTCAAAGCCTGCCGCTTCTAGATAATCCCGCACCAATTGCGCAAGTTCAACTTCATCTTCTACCAGCATGATATGTTTCATGTTGTGTTATTCCTTTTAAACTTTCGTATGTTTTGAAAATGTCAATTTACAACGCAAACCACCTAAAGGTGAATGATCAAAAGTTAATTGTCCACCCAGCGCTTGCGCAATTTTACCAGATAATGCCAAACCTAATCCTGTTCCACCTGTACTGCGGGTCCTTGAATCATCGACACGATAGAAACGTTCTCCCAAACGTGCAATCTGTTCATCGCTCAAGCCGAGCGGGCTATCATCGACAATCACACTCCATGAGTCCGCATCTTGTTCAGTGTGTACATGAACTTCACCGCCTGCTTCAGTATATCGGATACTATTTCCCAGTAAGTTGACCATAATTTGCTTAAAACGATCTATATCTAATTGTAATTTTGCCCCTTCACCTGTCGCTGAGACATTGAGATTGGCTTGTTCAAACTTGGGTTTAAAGTTATCAATTTCCTGTAAAACCACAGACCATGGATCAACTTCTGCAAAATAACATTTCAATTGTTGCGCTTCTGCCTGTGCCAAATCGGCTAAATCTTGAGTCAGTTTTTTCAAACTTGTGACCTGACGTAGCATGGCAGCAAAATGTTCTGGAGTAGGCTTACGAATCCCATCCTGCATTGCTTCAATTTGTGCCTGTAATACAGCCAGTGGCGTTTTTAATTCATGTGAAGTGTCTGCAACCCATTGTCGACGAGACGTTTCATGCTGATCTAGAATCACTGCCAATTGATTGAGTTCTGTAGATAAATCACCAAGCTCATCATTTCGTTTAATCGCAACTTGATGTTGGAAATTACCTTTGGTAAGTTCACGTGTGCCATTGAGTAAGCGTTGAATTGGTGTTTTAAAATAGGTCGCTAAAAGTAATGCTGCAACCAAACTCGACAGGAATGTAAAAATATAGATCAGCACCAAATAACGTTTTTGGCTACTAAAGAAATTGATGCTCGATGCATCATCTTCATCCAGAACAGGTTTAAGCCCTAAGTAACCCACCACTTGTTCATTGACGATAATTGGACGGTAAGAGACTTGATCATCTGAAGGTTCACCCAATACAAACTGATGTTTGGCATCATATAAAGAAAGACGTGAACTCAATCCTAAACGGTCTGGCATGGATACAAACATTTTCTTACCATTTTTTGGACTGACCATGCGCATTGGATCACGCATGGAAGATTCTTTTCCCTGAGCAGGAGGGTTTTCATGACCTCCCCCGATATGCCCCTTGTCCATCGGTGGCTTAGTTTTACGATCAGAAGGTTTAAATAAATTTTGATTCGAACTCAATGGAAATTTCAAACCTTCAAAAGGCTGATAGGCTGAAGGTAAGTTTTCTTCAAGAATTTTTATTTCTTCTTTGTCTAATTGGGATTTTGGCGTAGTACCTTCAGTTTGTCCCAAAGTCGCCATCATCGTATGTTCTTTAAAATAACGTTGCTGTAAAGCAATATCGTACTGACGACGCAACCACCACCGTGACAGCTTATCGTAATCATCTGGCGCAGCATCGCCTTCAATCTGTAAAATTTGTGCCTGAACTGCATTTCCCCAGTCTTGATATACACCATAAACATCTGCCAAATTCTCAATCAAATGATCAAGTTTTTGCATTTCAACATCAGCAACATATTTAGCAAAGTTTTTCTGCATGGTCCAATGCAATACACTTAAACTTACTGTAGTAATCACCAATGTCGTCAATAACACAGTAAGAAATAGGCGTAAAGCGATGGGGACTCGGCGTATTTTCAAAACTCATCTCACGTTTTTCTTCGCATTTCAATATTGTACCCAACACTTGCTTAAAATACTCTCCATTGTTTCTACATCATTATTATTTAATCTTTACTGTATTCACAGAACATAGAATATTCATTGGAGTAGTAACAATGAAAGCGATCACAAAAATCACATTATTGTCAGCAAGTATTTTGAGCATGGGGGCTTTAACAGCCTGTCAATCGAATCCAGGTCCAAAAGACAGTCCAGAAGGTCGTTCTATGATGCATGGCGGACATCATAAAATGTCTCCTGAACAACGTGAAGAAATGAAAAAAATGCGTGCGCAGCATAAAGAGATGCGTCAGCAAATGCAAAAAGCCTGTGATGGTAAAGCCATTGGTCAAAGCATTCAGGTCAAAGCAGGTGAACAAAGCATTGATGGGACATGCAACCTTGTATTCAAAGCAGATCGTAAAGCGATGAGAGAAATGAAGCAGGATTTTCGTCGTGATGGAGAAGATCGTGGACATATGATGCGTCACGATGGTCCGCGTATGAAAGATATGACAGACGAACAGCGTGCTCAAATTCAACAGGAATTTGCACAAAAACGTGCAGAACGTAAAGCACAATGGGACGCGATTCAAAAGGCTTGTGCCGGTCAAAGCAATGGAAAAGCCATTCAAGTGAAAATCGGTGACAAAACCTTAGATGGTCAATGTGTTGTTAAATTCCAACCCGATTTTAAAGCAGACCGAGCAATGCCTGTCATGCCACCAAAATTATAAACGATATGTCGGGTAGAACGGCGTAAGATTTATTGTGACGATAACAAAACCTGGATCTCATCACTGCGATTCAGGTTTTATTTTATTGCATTCAATATGATTAACTTGATATCAATAAAGTGTTTTTGCTTTTTACATCCACTGATTTTACCTCATATCGCGATCGGATTCTGTGACATGGATGTCGTCCAGTCGGGAGGATTGCAAGCATATCACGCTCACCTGAACAAAAACAAAGCACTGCTTCGCTTGCAGCATAAGGTTTAGCGATACCTATAAAAAGGGAGGCAGTGAACACACCTGTTTATTTATATGATACAAGTTTTCAAGAATGCTAAAGATATTCCCTCGTCAGTTACTGAAGTATCAGTCCTATCTTTATCATCCATAAAAAAAACGACCCTCTCGGATCGTTATTACGCGTTAAGATCAACTTACTTCGAGTTGTCAGAAATCAACGCCACTTGCTGAGCATAATTCAACAATTTCAGCTTTGAAGCTGCTAATTCTTCAGCAGAAGCCTGACGGGTAATATCGCGGTGAATACGCAATACATGCTGACGCAAAGAATGCCCTTCTGCGGCATTATAAGACTTACAAAACTCTTTAATCGCAGGGTCACGTTGCTCAATCATACGTTCAACCCAACGATCAAGCTGTGCGAGCTTTTTAACACCCTGTTTAGGCGTTAAATACGATAAAATTACCGCTTCATCTTCATTACGCAACAACTTACCAATACGTTGAAATTGACGACGACGAGCCTCAAAAGATGTAATCAACTGCACATCCAATAAAGCTTCAATTAAGCGCTCTTCAACAGGTAAAGATTGAATTTGTTTTTTTGACAACTCTGCGAGTTGCTCACCTAAAGCAGCCATACGCTGTACAGCTTTTTTCTGTTCGGTTTTACTTGCACGCCCTTCTAAAGACTCAAAATCATCTTCAGTAAAACGTTGCGGACGACGTGCCACGATTATTCTGCCTCGTAAAATTTATCTGCAAAAAGTGCTTGAACTTCAGACAAAGCTTTTTCTTCGTCTACACCATCAATCACTAAACGCAAGGTTGTTCCTTTACCAGCTCCCAGCATAAGTAAAGAAAGGATATTCTTGGCATCAACCAACTTGTCGCCTTTCCCAATTTGAATAGAACATTTAAATTTGGTGGTGACTTCGATGAGTTTTCCAGATGCACGCGCATGTAACCCTAATTTATTAATTACGTCAACAGTTGTGTCAATCATGACCAGTGCTTCATTTCTCTATGTAATACTTGAATGGTCCATTTCGACTCAAGAGCCTTTTTCAACCGATCCACAATATAAACCGAACGATGTTGACCACCCGTACAGCCTATCGACACTGTGATATAGTGACGATGACCTTCCGCAAAAGCAGGCAACCACTTATTTAAAAACTGATAGATGTCTTGATACATCTCATTTGCTTGCTCGCTGGCTTCTAAAAAATTACGCACAGGTTCATCCAAACCCGAATATTTACGCAACTCTAAATCCCAATGTGGATTAGGCAAATGCCTTACATCAAAAACAAAATCTGCATCCAATGGGATACCGTGTTTATATCCAAAAGACTGCAAAATTAAAATTAGTTTATCGGACTGTCCCAATTTGGACAATAAGGTATCTTTTAAATCATGTACACTTTTGTCAGTGGTATCAATGTGCGCGGTTGCGCGCAGTTGAATCGGCAACAGAAGATTTTTTTCTTCTTGGATACATTCATTTAAACTTTGAAAACGATTTGAAAGCGGATGCGGACGTCGAGATGCACTAAAACGTGAAATCAACTCCTGATCACGGGTAGTTAAATAAATAACATCCACACTGCCATGTTTTTGTAATTGTTGAAAAACATCATCAAAACCTTGTAAATCTTCTTTTGCACTACGAACATCTACACCGAGTGCCAACAATTCTAAATTATTTTCTCGGTCAAGCTTTTCAACGATTTCAGGAAGCAATGCCAGAGGCAAATTATCAATACAGTAATAACCCAAATCTTCCAGTACCTGCAAAGCAGAGGATTTACCTGAACCAGATTGTCCTGTCACGATAAGTATACGCTTCATGGCATAGCGATCCTAAAAGCAAAGTTTATGCAGAATATTTCACTTGTAAATTGTCAATCAGACGAGTTTTGCCTAATTTCGCTGCAACAAACAATACAACATCTTGGTCGAACTGTTCAACTTTTTGTAAGGTTGGGCTACGTGCCTCAACATAATCCACCACTAATCCCGCATCAGTCAGACTTTGACGAATCTGCTGAAGCGCTTCTGCAAGTGTTTTACCTGCATGCAGATCATCTGCAGCAATTGTTAAAGACTTAAAGATGACAGGGGCGGTTTGGCGTTCCTGCTCAGACAGATAACCATTGCGAGAACTTAAAGCTAAACCGTCTTCAGCACGGGCTATCGGTACACCGATCACTTCTATCGGCATGTTCAAGTCACGAACCAACTGCTTAATTACAGCCAATTGTTGATAATCTTTTTGCCCAAAGAATGCAAAGTTGGGCTGAACAATATTGAATAGCTTGGTCACCACCACAGCAACGCCATCAAAATGACCTGGACGCTGTAAGCCACATAGATCTTCAGTAATTTCACCAACACTAATATTGGTCAATCGTGGATATTTACCATACATTTGCTCAACAGAGGGAGCAAAAACAATATCACATCCCACTTCAGCCAATAAATGGCTGTCATGCTCTAAAGTACGAGGATAGTTATCAAAGTCTTCATTTGGTCCGAATTGGATCGGATTGACAAAAATGCTGACCACTACGACATCACACAACTTTCGTGCTTCACGAACCAGATTTAAATGACCTTCATGTAAGTTCCCCATCGTTGGGACAAAACCAATGATTTTACGTGCTGATCGAGCAGGATTTAGAGATGCTGATAATCCTTGGATGGTCGTTTCTGTTTTCATCTTTTACAGCTCAACTTGGAAAGTATGTTCTTTCGCAGGGAAAGACTTGTTTTGCACAGCAAGATGATAGGCTTTGAATGCATCTACAATTGCTGTCTCACCTGTTTGCTCTTTCATAAAGTTACGTACAAAACGTGCCACTTTTCCAAAAGTCAAACCCAACATATCTTGTACAACGAGGACCTGACCATCCGTGTCAGCACCAGCACCAATACCAATCACAGGGACATGTGGGAACAACTCAGCAATTTCTTTACCCATTTGTGCAGGAACACATTCGAGCAGTAGTACTGCCGCACCAGCTTCGACCACAGCTTTACAGTCTGCAATCAATTGATCTGCAGCTTCACGTGTTTTTGCCTGAAGTTTATATCCGCCGAAAACATGAACCGATTGTGGTGTCAAACCTAAGTGTACACATACGGGAATGCCATTTCGTGTCAACACTTGTACAGTTTCTGAAAGCCAAGCACCACCCTCGATTTTAATCATTTGCGCGCCTGCCTGCATGACAGTTTTAGCATTTACCAAAGCATCATTGAGCGTTGCATAACTCATAAAAGGGAGGTCACATAAAATAAATGCATGCTGATTCGCTCGACGTACAGCGGCAGTATGATATGCCATATCCTCGACCGTGACAGGCAAGGTTGAATCATGCCCTTGGATGGTCATTCCTAAAGAATCGCCAATTAAAATAGTATCAATTTCGGCAACTTCCATACCTTTTGCCATACTTGCATCGTAGCAGGTCAAGCATGAAAATTTACGACCCTGAGTTTTAAATTGTCTTAAATCACTTAGACTGATCATGACGATATCCTCTATCAATGAGAGTTCTTTAGCGCATCCAACAGTTCAGTCTGCCCAACTTTGATCAGCCAAAACAGTCAATGTTGAATGTTGCACAAGTTCTAGGTTTTGCAATGATTGTCCATTTATCTTCAACTCAGTATTCAAGTCCAATAAAGGAATCACCACAAAATCACGCTGCAAAATACCAACATGTGGTACTGTGAGTCGCTCATTTATAATGTTTTTTTCAGCATAAAGCAAAAGATCTAAATCCAAAGTCCGCTCACCCCAATGGCGTAAACGTACACGACCTGATTCATTTTCGATCCGTTGCAACTCATTTAATAAATCCAAGGGGGCTAAATGGGTCAGCAATTCGGCAACAGCATTGTGGTAATGCGGCTGATCCTGTGGTCCCATCGGTGGACTTTGATAAAGCCGTGAAACCTTCACTTCACCCAATAGCCTTAACTGCTCAACAGCTTCACGCAAAATCTGTGCTGAATCACCCAAATTACTGCCTAAACCAATATAGGTTTTATTCATCATTGTGTAGGCCCAAAGATCACTTTGCTCAAATCACGCTGTACACGTCTACGTTTGGTGATCGGGTGTTCAGCTGTAATTTCACCTTTGTTGACAGCTGCTCTGCTGTCACTTCTGGTTTTAAAATCATGCGATGTCGTAGCTTGTGCATGACCAGCATTTGCTTTCTGACGAGAACGGCGACTACGTGACTCTTGTTCTTTGACTAGAGGTTCAATCTCTGTTGAAACAGTTTTTACTTCTTCAACAGCAGGAGACTCAGCAAGCTTCTTACGGCTTTTCGCTCGTTGGCGATTGTAGCTACTGATTGCACGTTCTTTCTCATCAGTAGACATAGTTTGGTAAGCTTCCCACCAGGCCCCCATACCATTGGTGGTAGAGTCGCCAGACTTTTCTCTTAACAATAAAAAGTCAAATCCAGCACGGAAACGTGCATGCCCTGAGAGTGCTTCGATTTGTTGCGGTTTTGGATTCAACAGCCGTGTCTGCATTTCCCAAACCTCACGGATAAACGTCTCCGCAAATCGAGGGATAATGGTACGCGTTGCCTGTCGTTTTAAAACATCCAAACCTGCTTGTGCACGGGCTTCTGCCGCAACCACGCCTTTAGCCTGATAAAAATCGCAACGTGCTAAAAAGTTGTTCCAAAGCAATACTGCATAGAAAAAAGCAGGATTGATGGTTTTGCCAATTTGAATCCGCTGATCCGTATTTTTTGCTGCACGCTCAATAAATTGAGTAATTTCAGGGCTAATATCAGCAAATAATTGTTTCCAAATACCAAATTCGATCAACATTGGCATCACACGATGTAAATGTCCCATCGTGAATAGTTTTTGTGATTCATCGTATAAACGATGCGGAGAAACATCACGCAATAGCTGTGTCATTTCTTGAGTAAAAATTTTTAAAATTTGAGGATCGATGCTGAAATTTAATTTTGCAGCAAAACGCAATGTACGCAACATTCGTACAGGATCTTCTTCAAAACGTAGAGCCGGATCACCCAATAGTCTTAAGGTTTTGCTCTTGATGTCATCAATAGCATTACAAAAATCAAGCACTTCGCCCTTACGTGGCTGATAATACATTGCATTGATAGAGAAATCGCGACGTGCAAAGTCTTGCTCGATGGTTCCCCAATTGTTATCTCGCAGAATCATGCCTTGAGCCGAAGTGATCGCTTTCTTTGGTGGTGCACGAAATGTTGCGACTTCAATCAATTCACGACCAGAATAGACATGTGCCAATTCAAAACGTCGCCCAATAATTCGACAACGACGACCAAAAACTTCTTTGACCTGTGAGGGCGTTGCATTGGTCACAGCATCGAAGTCTTTCGGATTTAAGCCTAGCATTAAATCACGCACACCTCCACCGACTATATAAGCTTCATAGCCAGCTTTGGTTAAAGAATCAATAACATCTAAAATGGAAGAAGGTAATTGAGCGGTGGATAATCCACACTTTGACGCACGCAAAGTTTGCAAAAGACACTGTCTCCTACGTCAGGACGTAAAAATCATAATTGTGCTAATGATATCGCTTACACAGCTAAAGGGCAATTTGATTCTCGCAATCTTGCATTGAAATTATGATCCTTAAATCATTGCTCTCAAATTTAAGCTTGCATGTTTTTTAACAATACTTTGTTTCAGATCAATGATATTGGGCTTTGTTGAAAAAATGCAATATAAGATCATTCATCATAAGCCAAGTTGGTTTTTGTTTTTCTCATAAAGTGAAGGACCAATTCCTTTGACATTTTTTATATCTTCCACGTTTTTAAACTTTCCATACTGATGACGATGATCAATAATCGCCTGCGCTTTTTTTGCACCGACCCCATTCAACTGCTGCAATTGCACGACATTGGCACTGTTCAAATTGATTTTTGGACTTAAATTGGATGGAACCTGCACTGAGGACCCCCGCCCTTTCCCTGCCAGATGAGTTTGAGTAGGCTGGATATTGGGACGTGACAGATAGTAATTGTCATCTACTTTTTTTAACTGAATGTCTTGTGCTTGCTGTTCAGCTTTCCATTTTAAATAAGCTTGATCAAATTTCTGCGCCTGCAACATGGTAGGCATACCCAATAACGATAGGTATAGCCCACTCAAAAATGCTGTTTTATTTAATTTTACTATACAATTTATCACATATTTAAAACGACTCATGATGATCCTGATATTGTAATTTTTGCTTTGCCTGATTCCATAATTGGTCCATTTCAGTCAAACTCACTTCTTCTATTTTTTTGTTTTTAGAATTGATTTGTTCTTCAATATAAGCAAAGCGAGATTTAAATTTAAAAATGGTGGTTAAAAGCGCCATTTCACTCGAGATATTCAGTTTACGCCCAACATTGATTAAAGAAAATAAACAATCACCGAATTCTTCAATAATTTTTTCGGACTCTCCCAATTGCATGGCTTCTTCAAACTCAGCCAATTCCTCTTTGACTTTCTCATAGGCTTGCGCAACATCGGGAAAATCAAAACCTACTTTCGCCACGTTTTTTTGAATCTGCTCTGCCTGTGTCAATGCCGGACCGTGTTTTACCGTATCTAAGCGGGATTGACGTTTCCCCTGCTTTTCCTTATTTTTAATTTCTTGCCACAATGATGAGACTTGGTCTGGTGTTAAATTTTCAAATTGTTGTTTTTGAAACACATGTGGATGACGTCTAATTAATTTCTGACAAATCGCCTCAATCACATCATTAAAATCAAATGCGCCTTGTTCACTGTACATTTGTGACTGGAACACCACTTGAAGCAACAAATCCCCCAACTCATTTTTAATTTCTTCAGTATTTCCAGAACGAATAGCCTCTTCCACTTCATAGGCTTCCTCAATCGCATATTGAGTCAAACTTGCAGGTGTCTGTTCACGATCCCAAGGACATTCTGCACGTAATTGTTTCATGATAGTTAATAACTGTTCCATTTTATGTCCTTTAAGATCAATAACAAATGACTGTACAACGCTTGTTGTTATGGATATTTTATGTTCAACTCACTGCAATCAAAAAATAAAACTGCAGGATGTTGCAATGAGCCAAAGTATATTCATTAGTGGGGCAGCGCAAGGCATAGGTGCTGCAATCGCACGTCTATTCTATCAACAAGGTTATCAAGTTGGTATTTATGATATCAATGCAGTGCAAGCTCAAGCTTTAGCAGATCAGTTGGGGCACAACGCCAAAGCAGGAAAATTAGATGTGAGTGATTATGCACAATGGCAAAATGCATTAGCCGAATTTACTGAGTGGGCGGAAGGCTTAAATATCCTCGTCAATAACGCAGGCGTTCTTTATTCAGGTGATTTTGAAAAGACAGACATTCAAGCCCATCATAGAACAATTAATATCAATGTAAATGGGGTACTCAACGGTTGCCATGCTGCATTTCCCTACCTTAAACAAGCTAAATTTGCTCGTGTCATCAATCTTTCCTCAGCATCAGCCATCTATGGGCAGGCTGATTTGGTTTCCTATTCTGCCAGTAAATTTGCGGTACGCGGCATTACAGAAGGTTTAGATATCGAATGGCAAAAACATGGCATTCGCGTACTTGATGTCATGCCACTTTTTGTTCAGACATCAATGGTGAAAGATATGGACTCTGGAGCGATTCAGAATATCGGTGTCAGTCTTTCTCCGCAAGATGTTGCAGAACAAGTATTTGCACAGGTGAAAGCCAAAGGCACTCTTTTCACTGCAACACATCGCCCTGTGGGATTAAAGACCAAAGTCATGTTCACGCTTTCTGCAATCAGCCCTCAATTCATCAATCGCTTGAGTAATTTGTACCTTACACGAAAGTCTAAAAGCTGAACCACCTAAAATTAAAAATCGATCACGCCTTTTTGATTAAGCATTTCAATATATTCTTGAAAGAAATAAGTGAATCTAATGAACCTGAGTTCGATATAAAAATCTTGATAAAATATGATACTCCAAAACGTCATCCGCAACTGTTTGAGGCAGGGCTACTTCTATAAGATATTGTTTCTGATCAAATATATTGCTGGTGGTTGACGAGTTTTGCGGTGAGCAGCGATGTCGCTGCGCAAGATGGTTGCCCTTGCGAAGCTTCGCCCCTCATCCCGAAAGAAAAGTAGGGGCTAGCCGCAGGCTGATCCTAAAGTTGCATGAAAACTCAGCAAGACTCCGTAGAGTTTTATTTTTTCAATAGATTAAAGATGTGGTTGCGTCGAACTCACGTTAATTAACCTAATATGTTTAGTTCCCTTGAACCAAACGGCGTGCACTGATAATACCTGGCTGTTGCTCCAAACGAGCAAGCAAGCGAGATAATTGAGCCAAACCTTTGACTTCAATCAATAACTTCATATTGGCTATACCATCCGCTTCAGAAATAGTATTCACCTGACGAATATTGATTTGGTCAGAAAAAATCACTTGGGTCAAATCTTTAAGCAAACCACGACGATCATAAGCTTCCACAACAATTTGGACGCTTTGTCCACGTGTCGGTTGCATTTCCCAATCCGCCTCTACGGCACGGTCTGGTTCTAACTTGATCATACGCATGTAATCAGGGCAAGCAACTTTATGAATACTCACACCACGATTCAAAGTGATATAGCCAGCAATCGATTCACCATGCACAGGCTGACAACATTGCGCAATATGCAGTTCAACATTATCTAAACCATCAATCAAAATACCGTGTGCAGATAAAGTATGGCTTGCACGTGGATTCAATGTAGGTTTCAGTACAAGTTCTGGTTCGTCCTGATCCAAATGCATATGGCGATTAACTTGATTAATCAATGCATGCAGACTGATATCACCACTGACCAGTGAAACCAGAATATCATCGCCAGATTTCACATTGAAGTGATTGCAGTAATCACTTAAATCAATGCTTTTAGGATGAATCGCTAAACGTGAAAGCTCTTTGTTTAACAGCTCACGCCCAACTTCCAAGTTCTTACTGCGATCTTGCTGTCTAAACCAATGGCGAAGTTTGTCACGCGCACGGGCTGTTTTGATATACCCCAGAGAGTTGACCAACCAATCACGATTCGGTTCACGATCTTTTTTGGTCAAAATCTCAACCTGTTCACCTGTTTTCAGCGTATAGGTGAGCGGTACATAACGCTGATTGACACGCGCTGCATAGCACTTGTTACCGACTTCCGTATGCACATGATAGGCAAAATCAAGTACTGTAGAACCACGCGGTAATTCTTTGATATCTCCATCACGACTGAACACATAGATCTTTTCAAAACCTTCAAAATCTTGAAGTTGTTCAAAATCTTCCGTTTCATCTTCATTTGGATGTGCACTGGTTTCAGTACGCTCTTGATAGTGTTCAAGTACGGCACGTAAAGAATGCAAACGGTGATTAAATGAATAATCTGTGGTTTTAGAACCTTCTTTATAATTAAAGTGCGAACATACCCCCAGTTCTGCTTCTTCATGCATCTCTTTGGTACGGATCTGAATTTCCAAAGATTTGTTTTCAGCAATTACAGCAGTATGCAATGAACGATAGCCATTGGCTTTTGGGTTAGTAATATAGTCATCAAACTGATGCGGGATATGCCGCCAGATCTGATGAACGATGCCCAACGCGTGATAGCACTCAGCAACCGATTTAACCAATACCCTGAGCGCACGAATATCATAGAGCTGATCGAAGCTTAGATTTTTACTCTTCATCTTACGATAGATTGAGTAAATGTGTTTTACTCGCCCTGAAATTTCCGCTTCGATATCGTGATCAGCCAATTCGCTTTTAAGCTTTTCCACCACAAATTGGATATATTGCTCTCGCTCCAAACGCTTTTCATTCAACAATGAGGCAATTTCTTTATAGCGTTCAGGCGCAAGATAACGGAAAGCAAGATCTTCCAGTTCCCACTTTAATTGAGCAATTCCCAAACGATGCGCCAAAGGAGAATAGATGGTGAGAATTTCTCGTGCGACACGTTCTTGGCGTTCTTTTGAAGAATGAGCCAGCTCCCGAAGCGCAAAAGTACGTTCAGCCAGTTTAATCAATACAACCCGAACATCCTCAGTCACTGAAATCAGCATCTTGTAGATGCCTGTTAAATGTTCACGTTGGTTGTTATTGAAATGGTCTTCCAAACGTTTGTTTTTCTCTATCAGCTCAGACAGTTTACCCATTGCCAAAGTACCTTTGACAAGATTGTAAACCTGTTCGCCAAACTGTTGTTGGATATCATCAAGTGTCGTCAGATCCTCACGAACACTACGATAAAGTACAGCTGCTGCCAGTGTATCTTCATCTACGTGCAGATGCGCAAGAATATCGGCCATCCCGATACCTGTAGCAAAAGTATTGGTTCGAGAGTTTACCGTGGTCGCCAATTCTTTTTGTAATACTAATTGCGCGACTTCTTCTAACTGTTTTAGTTCAGCACCGTCTAAAATTCCACGCACTCGATCCAGCCAAGTTGCTAGAGCTTGCTGCGCTTCATCGGCATGTTCTACAGTCGCTTCCTCTGATAGCTCATTGAGCTGATCAGGAAGTTGCTCACGTACTGTGACCATACCCTACTCCTATAACTCTATATTTCATTATAAATCGTTTATCTCTAGTTTCTTTTCAAATAAAGCGATGGATTCAACATGTCCAGTATGTGTAAACATGTCCATTACACCGGCTTTTTTTAGCTGATAACCGTGTTGCACCAAGATCCCTGCATCCCTCGCCAAAGTCGCTGGATTACACGATACATAAACGATTCTTTTCGCACCAAATTTAGGGAGATAATGCATAACCTGCTCAGCTCCCGCACGCGGTGGGTCAATCAATAATGCATCAAATCCTTGATTTGCCCAAGAATAATGCGAAAAGTCTTTTGTTAAATCTTGTGAATAGAATTTAACATTGCGGATGCGATTGTTCAGTGCGTTTTCTGTACCGCGCTTCACCATCGCCTCACTTCCCTCCACTGCGACCACCTTGCCTGTGTCACCCACACATTTAGCAAGCGGAAGAGAAAAATTACCCAATCCACAAAAAAGATCTAGAACGCTTTCACCTTCTTGTAATTCAAGCAAATCACATGCCAATTTAACCATTTGAGGATTCACTGTTGGATTCACCTGGGTAAAATCGGTAGGATTAAACGTAAAATCAACAGCAAAATCATTCAAACGATAATGTAAACACATTGCTGCATCAACATCATCAACCCGATGGACACTTTCAACCCCTGCAGGTTGCAGATACAACTGCCATTGCTTCTGTAACGCATATTGTTGCAATAGGTTGACATCCTGCTGTTTTAATTTTTCAGTATGACGAATCAGTAAAGAAATTTCACAATCTCCTTTGGCTAATTCTATATGACCAATACTGCTTTTGCCTTTTAGACTTTCGAGTAATGCTTTAATTTCAGGTAAGGCTTGATCCAGTTGAAGGTCCAAGATTTTACAAGTCTGAATTTCAGTGAGATGGTTGCTTTGGGCTTCCCGAAAACCCATCAGTAATTTATTTTGCTTGGGTAAAAACCGCACACCGATTCTTGCCTTATGGCGGTAATCGACACGTGTAGAACGCAGGGGCGATAACCACTGTTCTGGCTCCAAGCCTGCAAAGTGACTGAGATGAGATTTTAAAACATCCTGTTTTAAGCGAATTTGTTCGTCAGGATGAATATGTTGCATATTACATCCCCCACACACTCCAAAATGCGGACAAATGGGTTGGATGCGATATGGACTCGGCTCACCCAGTAACTCGATACTGTCTGCTTCCTCAAGCTTTGAGATCTGACGTGTGATTTGAGCTTTAACGGTTTCACCAGGCAATGCATAGCGAATAAAAACTTTTTTACCCTGCTTTTCAATTGGGTGGGAAAACTCAGCCCCGTAATGTGCAATCCCTCGCCCCTCATGTGACAATCGTTCAACTTTAAACACATATTGAGGAAGTTGAGATGGTCGAGGTTTGGCTCTATGCTTCAAAGGAATACCTAATTGGGTGTGGAGGAAAAATCTGCCTGAGTAAATTCAGTAAGTTGTGACATTTGACGCCAAACATCTAAAAACTCATGTTGCTGGGGTTGTCCTTGTAAATAATGAATCGAGGCTTGAATCCACAAACGGTGATCTTGCAAAGAAATCTGCCCTTTTAACAAAGACCAGCGCAAATAAATCAACCATGTATTTAAAACATCGCCCTCACAATAACTGGTCAGTTTTAGCCATTGCTGGGTTTTCACGTATTCTGGAACAAAATAACCTGAAATACCACGTTTGCCGGGATAACCAAGCAAATGTGCAACATCATCCAATTTCTGAAAATGACGGCCATTAAACATCGCCATCACGTCCATCAAATCGACATGACGGTTGTGGTATCGGTTCTGGTAGTTATTATACCTTTTTTGCGTATCAATCTCACCTTGATCGAACAAACTTGGTGCAGATAATCCGTGATACATTGAACGGAATAAAATAACAGGCAAATCAAACTGTGAACCATTCCAACTGACAAGAGTTGGATGGCGTTTATCAAAAATAGATAAAAACTTTTGCAAAATTTCAGCTTCAGTATCATGCTCGCGGCTGAATGAAAAAAGCTTCATCGCTCCATTTTCATCAATCCACAACCCTGAAATGCAGACAATTTCATGTAAAGCCAAACGTTGAAAATCCATACCGGATTCTTGACGGCGTAATTTGGCAAGTGCTTGTTCCAAATCAGCTTCAGCTAAGTCCAATCCATACAAATGCGCCCCTGACTTAAGATCTGTTAGGGTTTCAATGTCAAAAACTAAAACAGGAAGACGCATAAAAATTACTCAATTACTCAGAGATGATCATGAAATCATGGATTGACTGAAAACAATTATTGATCATCTTCCACAGAGAATAAACCTGTAGATAAATAACGGTCACCACGATCACACACGATACATACAATCACAGCATCCGGATGTTCTTCTGCAATTTTTACTGAAGCCCACACCGCCCCACCGGAAGATGTACCGGCGCTGATACCTTCCTGACGTGCCAAACGACGAGCTGTTTTTTCAGCTTCAAGCTGTGGAATATCCATGATTTGATCAACACGTTCAGGATCAAAAATCGTAGGCAAATATTCCTGTGGCCAACGACGAATCCCAGCAATGTTTGATCCTTCAGAAGGCTGTAATCCAATAATTTGAATGGCTGGATTTTGTTCTTTCAGATATTTTGAAATTCCCATGATCGTCCCTGTGGTTCCCATTGAACTCACAAAGTGGGTAATTTTACCGCCAGTTTGTTGCCAAATTTCCGGACCTGTGGTCAGATAATGTGCTTCGACATTATCTGGATTCCCAAACTGATTGAGGACCAAGCCCAGACCGTCACTCTGCATTTGCAAAGCCATATCACGTGCAGCCTCCATATTCGGTGCTTCAATCAACTCTGCACCATAAGCACGCATCGCATCCTTACGTTCCTGACTTGAATTTCCCGGCATGATCAATTTCATTTTATAACCACGCATGGCAGCAACCATTGCCAATGCAATCCCTGTATTTCCACTTGTCGCTTCGATCAACGTATCGCCTGGCTTGATTTGACCGCGTTGTTCAGCTTTCATGATCATATTATATGCTGGACGATCTTTTACCGAACCTGCGGGATTATTCCCTTCTAATTTTGCCAATACTGTTGCTTGAGTATGACTTGCCAAACGCTGTAGACGTACTAATGGTGTTTTCCCAACATAGTGATCTAGTAAAAATTCGTCGGCTAAGAAATCAGGTTGTGTGTTACTCATGGACTGCACCTATATTGAGGTGGGCATATTGTATGAAAAAATAAATGTCACTGCACATCTTTCCATTTGATTTTTACGAGTATGGTCAAACTAAATCCACTCCAAACAATTCAGTTAAACACTGGAGAAAAATTGTTTATCCAATAAAATTAGATAGATATAAAAAAAACATTAAGACTTAGAATTAGAAGTGATAAGGTTATCTATAAAACAGCATAACCAGAATGCAGTTTGCAAGTTTTTTAATCATATTGTCATGCAGGATCATTAAAGCATGTTAATATCTTGCGCATGGTCAATGAGTTGCTGGAACCATGTCGAATTTCAATAAAAAGCTCTTTAAACGTTTAAAACTCAATCACGCTTATGGTCAACTCATCGCGTTAATTTTCGTGCCGATCATGATTTTGGCATGTGTGGGAACCGCACTTGTACTTTCCGAAACATCTGCAGCTGCAAAGTCTAAACAACGTTTTCAAGCCATTGCAATATTGAGTCGTTATCAATATACCGCTGAACAACTTACCGCGGTGATGGGACAAAGCCCACTACAGCACACCAAAGCTGAAAATATTTTACAAAAAATATTCAATGAAAAACATCTGCTCAGTGCCGCGATTTTGGATGGAAATAATGTCAATCATTTAAGTGTCGGCTATCAAAATCAACGTGAATGGCCCAAAATACCAAAAACCGGAACCTTTTTTGGACCCGTTCATAACAAGTACAACAATATTTATGGGATCAAACTCAATCCAATCAATAATGCGCAAAATATGTGGTTGGTGATTGAACTAGATAATCAACCTCTAGAAATCTCACATTATCGCGTCATGATCGTGCTGATTACGACGGCTCTACTGACACTGCTTCTGCTTTTATTGTGCTTGAATTTTTATTCACGTCGCTGGATTGCCCCAATGTACGAAATTCGGATGCAATTACAACGTTTAAATGCAGATACGCTTGATCAACACATGGTGATCAACAGTACAGGTGAGTTACGTTTGTTACAACGAGACATTGCCAATGTGGTTAAACGCCTGCATTTCAGTTTTCTAGAACTCAAAGAACATACTGAACAAACAGAAGATGACTTAAGACGTACTTTAGACACCTTGGAAGTTCAAAACATCACTTATAAACAGGCACGTGATCAGGCAATTTCATCAAATCAGGCAAAGTCCGTATTTCTTGCAAACATCAGCCATGAATTAAGAACCCCATTGAACAGTATTGATGGCTTCATTCATCTGATGCTACGTCAGGACAACCTGAGCAACGATCAGAGTTTATATTTACAGACCATTCGAAAATCGTCTGCGCATTTATTGGCACTGATTAATGATGTGCTCGACTTTTCTAAGATTGATGCAGGTAAATTAGAATTAGAAACCGCACCATTCGATCTAGAAGAAGCAATTTTCGATGTAATGGATATGCTGTCACCATTAGCGGCGCAAAAACATATCGAAATGGCATTCTATTTTGCAGACAACGTGCCAAAACATGTGATTGGTGATGCCTTACGCTTTAAACAAGTTCTGACCAATTTAATTTCCAATGCAATTAAATTCACTCCCGATGGTGAAATCATCGTTCGTGCGCGTATGGAACACGATGATATCGGGCAATGCCTATTACATTTCAGCGTACAGGACAGTGGTATCGGACTGAGTGGTACCGACCGTAAAAAACTATTTGAGTCATTCTCTCAAGGTGATGCATCTGTTACCCGCCAATTTGGTGGAACAGGTTTAGGGTTGGCAATTTCCAAACAATTGGTGCACTTGATGCATGGTCAGATCGGTTTTGAAGATAACCAAGAGCGTGCACCAACGGAAAAAGGCTCGACATTCTGGTTTACGGCTATGCTGACGACCAATGAAAATGAAGATATTGTGCATCCATCATTTAAAGATTTAAATGTCGTGTCCTTCTTGGCGCATCCAGCCACAGCCAATGTCTTACGGCACTATTTAGAAAACTATCAAGTTCAGCATACTGAGGCACAATCCATTCTGGACCTGTTCAGCCGTCTAAACAGTTTGGAACAAAATGTTGAAAATACCTGGCTGATTGTTGATCACAGTGGCGATACGGAAGCCTTATTAAAAGAAATCCGTAGTCGCTATCAGGGACATCTTGCTGTGTATGGTTATCAGATGTCACTTGATCCCAATATGCTCAACGAATATATGGCACGCCCCTTATATCAACCACTCAGTCGTAGCTCAGTCATTCAATTACTCAACAATAAACCGATTTTTGAGCAGGAACAACACAAAGATTTTAAAGGACAGGACTTACATATCTTGGCGGTTGATGATCATTTACCAAACTTAATTGTACTGGAAGCGCTGCTCGGTGAGTTGAATGTAAAAACCACCAAGGCGCAAAGTGGTCAAGAAGCACTGACAATTATTCAACAGGCTGTTGAACAGGGTTCAAAGCCTTTCGATTTAATCTTTATGGACATTCAAATGCCTGTCATGTCAGGAATTGATACCACACGTGCTATTCGATCATTAGAATCGACCTTGGATGACATGCGCATGCCAATCATTGCCTTAACGGCCCATGCATTGGCAGATGAAAAACAGAAATTACTCAAAGTCGGTATGGATGACTATGTCACCAAACCGATTCAAATCGAACAAATCATTCAAATTTTAACCAACTGGACCTCGGATAAATTTATTCAGCATCAAGCACCCGTTGAAAATACAATTTATATCGAAGCCTTTGACACGGATATTCTGGACTGGAAACAAAGCCTTGCGCTCGCAGCCAACAAGGAGGATCTTGCACAAGATCTTTTAAAAATGCTGGTTGACAGTTTCCCAACCGAATTGGATGAAATTGCACAATTGATCGAACTTGAGGACTTTCCTCAACTGGAGCATGTGTTACACCGTTTATATGGTGCGACCCGTTATGTTGGGACACCAAAATTGCAAAGTGTTACAGGGGATTTTGAACAGTTTATCTCAACTTTACGTAAAGAACGCCGTAAAGCAGATGAGGCTTTCATTCAGGATGTCATGCAACGTTTGGATGATTTGCAATTGGTGATTCACGAAGTAGAAACAGCCGCACAGCAGATCTTAACTGGCTGAAAATTGCGTTGAAACCCTTTTAGCCATTTCTGTATCTATGGGCTGTATCCATAAAAAGCCCTTGCAGAGATATAAACTCAAATTACTGTCCATTGGCGCATATACAGAAATTCTGTGACTGTACTGTCATGTAACTCATCCTTCCACATGCTATGCTGATGACCAAGGAAAAAAATGAGTCAAGATCATGGCACTGTTACATATAGAAAAAAACAAGGGTATCGCTACAGTTTCATTAAATCGTCCAGATAAACGCAATGCCATGAGCTTTGCTTTACTGCGTGAGCTCGTCAAAGTCGCGGAGAAAATTAAAAAAGATCGAAGTATCCGAGTGGTGATTCTGACTGGTGAAGCCAATGTATTTAGTGCTGGTATTGATTTAGCTGATTTAAATAGCCCTAAAAATACTGCATTTGCAGCTTGGGAACTGATTAAACCAGGACAAAGCCTGTTTCAAAAAGCATTCCTCATTTGGCAAGAGTTACCTGTTCCTGTCATCGCTGCCATTGAAGGATTCTGCTTTGGTGCGGGAATGCAGCTGGCTTTGGCTGCTGATATCCGTATTGCACATCCAGAAACTAAAATGTCGATTATGGAAAGCCGTTGGGGGTTGGTGCCCGATATGGGGCTTACGCGTTCTATCAAAGGTGTGATCGGCATCGATTTAGCCAAAGAACTGACCTTAACTGCACGTATTTTTGATGGTCATTATGCCAAAGACATTGGCTTGGTTACGCATGTAAGCACCTCTCCCTTAGAAAAAGCTCAAGTAATCGCTGAGGAAATGTTGCAACGCTCTCCTGATGCTTTGATGGCAGCCAAACGTGTGTTGGATGCCATGGAGCATCAACCTAACAAAGCGCTGCGTTTAGAAAAGATTTGGCAGTTAAAATTACTTCTAGGGAAAAACAGTCAAATTGCCCGTAAAAAAGACAAGAATCCTGAAGTACAATTCCTACCGCGCCAATATAAATAATTTAAAAACACTTCAGTACAAGGCTTGGGAATAACAAAATGAATTTTGATCGCAACAGTAAAATCGCATTTCTAGGTATGGGCTTAATGGGGAGCCGCATGGCTGCCCGATTGATTCAAGCTGGATTTGATGTGGCAGTTTGGAATCGCACAGCAACTGCATGTGATGCTCTGGTGGATATGGGTGCACATCCCCTACAGCTTGAACAAATTGCAGACTACCCTGTTATTTTGATCTGCCTCGCCGATGACCAAGCCGTTCAACAGGTTTATCAACACATTGAACCTAACTTGCAGGCTCAACAGATCATCGTTGATTTCTCAAGCTTGTCTGTAGCGATCACCAAGCAACTGGCAAGTCTGGCAGCAAGCAAAGAGGTGATTTGGATTGACTCTCCTGTTTCAGGGGGTACTGCAGGGGCAGAAAATGGGACACTGGTCATTTTTGCAGGTGGTCACCGAGAAACCATTCAAGATTTGAGTTTAGTCTATAACGTGCTTTCACAAAGAGTGACCTGTATGGGAGAAACAGGTACGGGACAAGCAACCAAGATATGCAATCAATTGATCGTTGCTGCAAACAGTACACTGATTGCAGAAGCAGTTGCACTTGCTGATCAGGCGGGGGTTGATACCCGCTTACTTGCACCTGCATTAGCAGGTGGATTTGCGGACTCCAAACCCTTTCAGATTCTTGCGCCACGTATGGCGAGCCATACCTTTGAACCCGTACAATGGAAAGTGCAGACCTTATCCAAAGATCTCAATAACGCCGTTCAATTAGCACAACAATCTGGTCTAGATATTCCGGTTGCCCAACGCGCGCTAGATCAGTTGCAAAACCACCAAAGCCAAGGTTTTGCAGAAGCAGATCTCGCTACAATCATTCATCAAGTCGAGAAAACTTAAGCATGTAGGTGTTTTATATCATACAGAAATAAGTTGAAAAATAATCTATTGCCGACTACATTGAAGATAAAAGCCAATAAGAGCACGGAAGATTGCCATGACTAAACTCGCAGTAAACCTATCGATGATTTTTACTGAAGTTCCACTCATTGAACGCTTTGCTTTGGCACATCGCCACGGCTTCCAGTATGTAGAAATTCAATTTCCCTATGAATTAAGTATTGAAGAAATTCAAGCACAGTTGGAACAATATGACTTACATATTTGCCTCATCAATGCTCCTGCAGGAGATTTGATGCAGGGCGGCAATGGACTTGCAGGCATACCCGGTAAAGAACTTGAGTTTCATCAAGCTTTAGAACAAGCCATCGAGTATGCCGATGCACTTAACATTCCAAACATCAACATATTGTCCGGTAAACAACCTGAAGATGCTGATTTGCTGCCATGTCTAAACACCTTGGCAAACAACCTGAAACTGGCCTGTCATATGTTGTCTGAATACGATATTCAGCCTGTATTTGAAATGATCAATGGAACAGATATGCCTCGTTTTCTCGTACAGAATATTGCCCAGGCCCAGGAAATGCTTGAGGCAGTGCAACATCCCGCTTTAAAAATGCAGTTTGACTGTTATCATATGGCCATGATGGGTGAAGAAGTTCTTCCAGCCCTACAAGAAAACATTGACTGGATTGGGCATATTCAATTTGCAGATTGCCCAGGACGTCACGAGCCAGATACTGCGCAGATTGATTATTCATCCATTTTTTCATGGTTAAAACAAAGTCACTACACAGGTTTTATTGCGGCAGAATACAAGCCACAATCTCATTCAAATCAATCCTTTGCATGGAAAGAAAAATACTTTTCAAATAATCATAGCTATTAATTGAACAATATCTTGCATCAATACTGGCACTGAATAATTGTATTTTTTAGCCAAAAGCGCTATATTAGAAGATGAGATATTTTCTGGAAAATATACCTTATATGAATTTAGAACCATCGCCCAGCGCTTCTAATTCTCACGAACTTGCAATGAACACTCAAAATCAAGATGTACAGACCTGTTTAAATGTCGTACAAGAAGCTCTACTTGATGTAAAAGCCAAAGATATTATTCAACTTGATGTAAGCAAAATCAGTAACGTCGCAGATGCTATTGTGATTGCAAGCGGAACATCAACTCGTCATGTTAAAGCCCTTGCTGATAATGTTGCTGATGAAGCACGTAAAGCAGGTTTTCGCCCAATCGGTGTAGAGGGTGAAAGAGATGCTGAATGGATCCTTATCGATCTCGGTGTTGTGGTTGTACATGTCATGCTTCCAACAGCACGTAAATTTTATGATTTAGAAAGCTTATGGCGTGCTACGCCTGAAAGTGTAGCCTAAGTTTTCTGATGTTGTAAAAATAGAAAAAAGCGACTTTATGTCGCTTTTTCTGCCTCTATATGATGAATTGACAAGCCAAGTTCCTTAAACACCCGTTTTAAATTTGGAATTAATGCCACAAATCAATTTAAAAACTAAAAATGCAACGCCAAAGCTCCAAATAAAATTCACGCCAATCCCCATGATTTGAGCCAGCAGACTGGCTTTATGCGTGAGTTGAATGTTTGGATGATTGCTCAATGATACTGCCAAGGTGCCCCAAATACCGCATATTCCATGTACCACCACAACTTCACGAATATGTTTTGAAGCAATCCAACGGGTCAATAGATGCGGAAGATAGTTTGTCAGAGTACCCGAAACCAAACCAATAATCAGTGCAGATGAAAAGCCAACCAAACCGCAGCTTGCTGTAATTGCCACCAGTCCACCTAATGCAGCTTTGATCAATTCAGCCCAAGAAATGATCTTGTTATTCATCAACAGAGATAAAGCCCATGAAGCCAGCATTGCACCAAATAAAGCGGCGAAAGCATTCAGGACAATCAAGCCAATATCAATACGGTAGGTAGAAATATAAACGATATTCAAGCCCGACCAAGCTAACCAAAGAATAAAACCCGCTAAAGCCAAAGATAAAATTTTGTAATCTTCAAAGATTAAATCTTTCTTGGAAATTTCCCGCTTATCCTTTGATTTGGAAGTGAAATACCCCGCCAAGACTATCCATGCAGCAGTCGAATGCACGACAGTTGAGCCAGCAAAATCAATAAAGCCTAGGGCTTTCAGCCAGCCACCAGCAAAAACAATATTTCCCCAGACCCAACTACTGAAAAATGGAAAAATAATCCCGGCAATCATAAAGCCAACAATCCAGTTGACCCATAAGGAAGCTTTATTTGGAATAACCCTTCCAACAACAGTGGTTATTGTGGTTGCCATCAGCATATAGAAAAACAGTAAATTCCAATGCCAACCTCGTAACATAGCGTTGAGATAATTCACGGAATCAACCACATCAGCATGAAATATCTTTGAACACACCAAACTAAAAAAAAGGGTGCCTAAAATCGCAGAAATATAATTTACAATCAGGGCATAAACAGACTTTTGGGTATTTTCATATCCACCTTCAACAACTGCAAAACCTGCCTGCATCAGGATGACAAATACACCACCAAGGAATAGAAGTTTATAATTTGTAATAAGATTAAAAGCAGCAATGTCACTTTCTAGTGCGGAAGCAAATGCAAAATTTGGGCAAACAAATATGAGAAAAATTAAACAGAGGAGATATTTTAATTGCACACATTGACCCTAATGTATTGATCATTTATTAATCTAAATTCACAATAATTAATATTTCAGAGACTTGCTTTTCATTTAATTTATCAAGTATAGAGAATTTCCAGAATAAATAAACTCTTTTTTAAGAAATAATCATGATTCATCAACTTGAGGATGTTGAAATATTTTAGATGATATTGATAATATTCAATTTGCTTGACGATTTATAAATTTCAGTCTTCAACTTAAACAAATACGCATCAACATCTGTGTCTATATTGCTGAGAATATTCATAAAAAATAGATTTTCCCTATCCCAGCAGCCCAAATTTTAAGTAAGTGCTTTTAAGTAAGTCGCATTTTAATTATGCTGAATAATTTCAATCTGCGGGAAAGCAAAACCTTTGCAGGATAATTCAGAACGCCATGCAACCGTAAGCATGACTCGACTGAGATGAAAATTCTGATAGGCAAAACTACCTAATAATGAATGAGTACATAATCCCCCATCATTTACACAATGCACATGCGTATTCAGCTCATTTAAACTTAAACGGATTCCCAAGCCCGAAGCTTTTAAAATTGCTTCTTTGGTGGTCCATACTTTAAACCAAAACACTGGATCAAAATCCAACTTTTGCCAAGTCTGATATTCCTCAGGGTGAAACGCATGTTTTGCTAAAGCATCAAAGCGTACTTTGCGATCTAGATCTTCAACATCAACCCCCAAATCATTGATGTATTGACTGCTTGCCAAAGCATAATGCTGCTGACTATGCGAATGATTCACGTGAAACTTTGGATAATCAATTAAATACGGCTTGCCAAATTCTGTCTGCGCAAAACTGGGATTTGTGATTTGTTTGGACAACAAATCAGAGATTAATTGATTACGATATTGATAAATGGCTTGCTTGAGCTCTTGAATTTGGCTTTTACGATCGGATGTCTGAAAAGCAGGAAGAATATTTTGAATAGAATTTAGGTCAAGCCGAATTGTACGGTTCACAATATATTCCCAAGTTTTTTTCTCATTTTAAAGCAAAAAAACCCAAAGATCACTTTGGGTTTTTTAAGCATACAACAACTTTCAGTATTAACGGCTAAATTTTTTCTCAGCCTTTTTAAACTTCTGAATATAACGACGGCGACGTGCGGCTGTACGTTCATCCATCTGAGATTTGCGCCCCTCAAATGGATTTTCTGAAGTTTTAAAGTCAATTCGAACAGGTGTTCCCTCAAGCTTATACACTTTACGGAAAACATTTTCGAGGTAGCGACGATAATCTGCCGGTGTCTTATCCACTTTATTACCATGGATTACAATCGTAGGCGGATTCTGCCCCCCCATATGCGCATAACGCATTTTAATTCGTTTACCACTGATCATCGGTGGCTGATGCGCATCGGTGGCATCATTCAGAATTTGAGTCAATTTTGCCGGTGATACTTTCAAATGAGAAGAATCATAAGCACGGTGGATTGATGGATAAAGCTCTCCTACCCCTGTACCATGCAAAGCAGAAATCAAGTGGATTTTTGCCCAAGGAATAAAATCAAAGCGACGTTCAACATCGAGTTTACATTGTTTGCGGTCATATTCGGTCATGTTATCCCATTTATTAATGGCGATCACCATCGCACGACCCGCCTCAAGCGCATAACCAATTAAATGCAGATCCTGCTCAACAATACCCTCACGCGCGTCAACAACAACCACAACAACATGCGCATCTTTCATGGCTTGCAGCGTTTTCACCACTGAGAATTTCTCAATCATTTCGTCTACTTTACCTTTACGGCGCACACCTGCCGTATCAATCAAGGTATATTGACGACCATCACGCTCAAACGGAATATAGATTGAATCTCGCGTTGTACCAGGTTGGTCAAAAGCCACCACGCGCTCTTCACCCAATAAACGGTTGACCAGGGTTGATTTACCCACATTTGGGCGACCAATAATTGCTAAGCGCAAACCTGTGGCTTTATCATGCTCATCTTCATTTTCATCTTCTGGAATATCAGCAAGAACGTCTTCAAGCATTTGTTGAACGCCGCGCCCATGACTCGCAGCCACTTGCAAAGGCTCGCCCATACCCAACTTATAGAATTCAACTAAAGCAGCTTCAGCATGGACACCATCGACTTTATTGGCAACCAAATATACTTTTTTGCCCAGAGTACGTAGCTCACGTGCAATCTGCTCATCTGAAGCCAAGAGACCTGCACGCGCATCCACAACAAAAATAATAATATCCGCTTCATTTATCGCAGTTTTTGATTGTTCTGCCATATACGAATCGATACCACCTTCATTTTCACCAATACCCCCAGTATCGACAACAATGAAAGATTTATTTTGATAAGTTGCATCACCATATTTGCGGTCTCGCGTTAGTCCAGCAAAGTCAGCAACAAGTGCATCACGGCTCTTGGTAATCTGGTTGAATAACGTTGATTTGCCGACGTTTGGACGACCAATGAGCGCAATTACGGGTTTCATAAAATAACCTTTATTCAAGATCAGCCAGTATGACTGGTCTGAACATCAGAAATGTATAGGAAGAAAAGTAGGAAAAACCTAAAATAAAAACACGGGGTATTGATTTGCAATCACCCCGTGTATGAAATTCTTACGGATGCGTCTATTTTAGCACAAGACTAAAAAAATAGAGAATCCTAATCAGTTAACGACTTTGCCAAATACTTAGTGCACCTTTACGCGTCGATACATAGAGCTGATTATCAATCACTCTTAAGGTACGGACTTCACCACTGGTTTTTGAGCGACCCAGTGTAGTTCCACTGTTGAGATCAATTTGATGTAAATAACCATCCAAATCCCCCACCACAAGAGTTGAACCCAGCAGCACAGGATTACTGAGGTTACGATTCAGCAATTGCTCATTTTTCCAGATTTGCTGACCAGTAATCAAATCATAGGCAATAATCTGACCATCTGTTTGTGACACAATCACTTTACCGTCTGTCACTTCTGGACGATTGATACTGCTTGAATTTTCACTCCACAAGATACGTTGTGTCGCGAGATCAAGAACAGTGACTTGGCCTTGAAAACTTGTCGTTACGACATATTGTCCAGAAACCACAGGTTCACTGTCAACATCAATCAAACGTTGAATATCTGATCGCCCTTCTGAAACAGCAACGCGTCGTTGTAAGCGTGGCACACCTGCAAGACTATCAATTGCGAAGAGGTAGCCTGTAGATGTTCCTATAAGTACTGTACGCGGATCCAAACTTACAGGGGACGCTTGACCACGTAAGCTCAACGATGCATTGGGTAATTTATAAGTCCAGGCCTGTTGCCCCGACTCAACATCTAAGGCATAGACAGTACCGTCATTTGCAACCACAATCACTCGACCAGATTGAATCAATGCTGAACTAATGATTGCGCCCGATAACTGTGTAGACCACTTGGTTGCACCAGTAGCCTGATCTAAAGCAAAGATGCGCCCTTTCTGGTTCCCCACAATTACCACACCGTCAGCAGCCTCAACACCTGAGCTTAAACCTTCTTTGGTCACTTTAGCTTCCCATAGGCGTTGTTTACCTTTATAGGCTGCCACTTCACCTTTTGGATCTAATGCAAACACAACACCATTATCAGTATCTAAACGAAGACGCAGCGCATCTTCACTGCTGGTTGAGGAAACACTGGTCGAAAAAACTTGCACCAAACTTGATGCTTGTGCAACTTTAGGCAATGGATTCGGCTTAATCTTTACTTCTTTCGTCTTATTGCTCGAACAGCCGATTAAAGCGATTGATAAGATTGCTAAAGCAAAAGGTATTTTAAAATTTCTATCCATTAAGACTCATCCACTTGTGTTGCTAAAATTGGGCGCTCAAGATCAGGATCTTCTACTAATACGCCAACACTTTCGAGTTTAATTTGTAAAATTTGTCGTTCTTGCTTACGCTCAACAACTGCATTCCATGCTGCTTGATACGATTTTTTGGCATTTTCAGTATCATTTTTTGCCACATAAATGTCACCTTTCAACTCATCGGCACTTGCTTGAAAAGCAGGATCATTCACGGTTGACAAGGTTTTTAAAGCTTCATCAAACTTTTTTTGTGCCAACTGTGCATCAGCCAATTTGATTTTTACAACTTGTAACAAACCCGCATCTTTAATTTTAGAATTTTCGACTTTTTTCAACTCACGTTCAGCCAAGGCATAATCATTTTTATCATAAGCAAGTTTTGCCATGATAATTTGAGCCTGGATTGCCTGCACTGAATCTGGATTGTCTTTGACGATTTTGTCTGCTGATGACACCAAAGCAGCTGCGACTTTAGCATCACCATTGGCTGCTCTTGCCTCGTCCATCAATCTTTGAATTTTAGCCGTTTGGTTTTGATTTTCAGCCAAAGTTTTCTTTTGCCAATATTCCCAACCGAAAAAGGCAATCAATGCAATGAGCACACCAGTGACCATAGCCGAGCCATATTTTTTAAAGAATGACTTCACACTATCCAGTTGTTCTTCATCAGTCATTGCGCTCATTTGACTCCCCTTTTCCTTATGATTATCGGCTTATTTTGACGAAAGTTTTTCAATGAAAAACGGTACTATTTCAGATACCTGAATTTCATGTTGCTCAGCTGTTGCAAGTTCTTTAACTAAAACCTGCTGTGCTTCAGCCTCACGTTCACCAAAGATCAATGCATAGATCGCACCAGACTGGTCTGCTTTCTTCATTTGACTCTTCATCGAACCCTGTGAACCTGTTTTTAAACGGATTGACGTTTTTGCCGTTTCAATCTGATCGCGGATTTGCTCCGCCAACACCAAAGCCTGCCCTTGTGTAGCCGGGTCAGAAACCAAAAACAGCTCACATTCACGTGTTGGAGTATTGTCTTCAACCTGTTCAAGAAGCAACAATAAACGCTCCATACCCATGGCGAAGCCTACAGCAGGTACAGATTGATCCGGCTTGCCTTTGAGCTGTCCAACCAAACCATCATAACGACCACCTGCACAGACAGTACCTTGAGAACCTAAGTGCGTTGTGGTCCATTCAAATACTGTTTTGTTGTAATAGTCTAAACCACGTACCAGTTTTTGATTGATCACAAAACTAATGCCAGCATTCGTTAAATACTGCTGTAACTGGGCAAAATGGTTCAAACTGTCTTCTTTTAGGAAGTCGTGCAACTTTGGCGCATTTTCAAGAATGTGTTGGGTACGGGCATCTTTTGAATCCAAAATGCGCAAAGGATTGGTTGTCAGACGACGTTGTGAATCTTCGTCCAATTCCGCTTGATGAGCAGTCAAAAATTCAACCAATGCTGCACGATACTCAGCACGCTCATCAGATTCACCCAAAGTATTCAGCTCAAGTTGAACTTTGTCGGCAACCCCCATGCGTTTCCACAGACGTGCAGTCATGAGAATCAGTTCAGCATCTTGATCCGGTGTTGCAACCCCGAAAGTTTCGACACCAAATTGGTGGAATTGACGATAACGTCCTTTTTGAGGCTTCTCATAACGGAACATTGGTCCCACATACCAAACACGTGGATTAGCACCACGCAGAAGATTATGCTCCAACATTGCACGTACACATCCCGCAGTCCCTTCTGGACGCAATGTCAAGGACTCAGGCGGATTGCCTTTATCCAGAAAGGTATACATTTCCTTTTCAACGATGTCAGTTGCATCACCAATTGAACGCTTAAACAAATGGGTATGTTCAACGATCGGCAAACGGATTTGCTGATAACCATAAGCATCCATAAGTGATGCTAAATGTTGCTCAAGACGTCTCCATGCAGCAGTTTGCGTTGGCAGTACGTCGTTAAAACCTTTAATTGCGACAATTGAACTCATGATGAACTACGGATAATCTCTTTAGCTTTAGCTTCTTCAAGCTCTTGAACACGTTGACGAACCATCGTTTCGATTTCATCAACCAACTGATTTGTATCTATTAAATGACTCTTTTCGCCATTACGATACACGAGTGAGCGTGGACTTGCACCAACAATACCAATATCAGCTTCCTTGGCTTCACCCGGACCATTGACTTTACATCCAATGACAGATACATCCATCGGAGTACGAATATCTTCCAAACGTTCTTCAAGGGATTGCATGACCTTAATCACGTTAAATTCCTGACGTGAACAACTAGGACAGGCAATAAAATTGATCCCATTTGAACGAAGACTCAATGATTTTAAAATATCAAAACCGATTTTCACTTCTTCTTCAGGCTCTGCTGCCAATGAAATACGCATGGTGTCACCAATGCCTTCCATCAACAAACCACCTAATGCAATCGCAGATTTCACTGAACCTGTACGATAAACACCGGCTTCTGTCACTCCCAAATGCAGTGGATTATCAATCTGTGCAGATAGTAAACGATAAGCATCCATGGTTAAAAATACATTTGAAGCTTTTACAGATACTTTAAATTCATGAAAATCCAGGCGATCCAAGATATCGATATGACGCATCGCAGATTCAAGTAAAGCTTGTCCTGTCGGTTCACCATATTTCTTTTGAATATCTTTCTCTAAAGAACCGGCATTGACTCCAATACGCATTGAAATATCGTGATGGCGTGCCGCAGCCACAACCTCGCGAATCTTGGCTTCAGAACCAATATTCCCTGGGTTGATGCGCAAACAATCCGCACCCATATCAGCAACTTTCAAAGCAATTTTATAATCGAAATGAATGTCCGCAACCAAAGGAACGGTAACACGCTTACGAATTTCCCCGAAAGCTTCAGCAGCTTCCATGGTCGGCACTGAAACACGCATAATATCCGCACCCACATCCGCACAGCGTTGAATCTGTGCAACAGTTGCATCAATATCACATGTTTCAGTATTGGTCATACTTTGAATACTGATCGGGGCATCACCACCGACATACACCGAACCCACACGTATCTTACGTGTTGGACGGCGCTTGATTGGATTCTCAATCATGATCTTATCTACTCTTGCCCATTAACGTGACAAACGGAATTCTGCTTTTCCGTTCACTGTATATGGAGACAATGAAATCTGTTCATTATTAAGGCTTAATGACACAGCAGTTGCATCATCGAGTCGAATTTGGAATGGTGACTGACCACTCAGTGTCAATGTCGCAGATTGACGACCAGTTGCCAAAACTTTTCCGGTGCTGTCCACAATATGCACAGACGTTGGATGGCTGAAATTCAGCACCATTTGATCGCCTGAAGTGGCAGCTGCATTGTTTAAGTTCAATACTTCTACTTCAGACTCCTGTGGTTTAGCATCATTGTTTTTGCTTGATGTAAGCTTTTGAATTCCTGCAATTAACGCCCAAATTAAAGCAATCGCAACAATCGCAATCAATGCACGCTTCAACCATTTTTTATTACGGTCACTGTTTGAACCAGGGAGTTTACCCATGATCTTGATCGGAGAGTTATTCAATGCATGGTTCGGCAAAAGCCCAGTATCGTTTTGATAGATTTCATCAAAACGCTGAATGATGACAGTCGCATCAACATTCAAAAATTTAGCATATGAACGATAGTAGCCTTTAATAAACGTGGCTTCCGGCAAAGATTTATATTCATCTTGCTCTAATGCCTGTAAGGTTTTTACAGGCATTTTCAGCTCTTTTGCAACATCCTGAATGTCTAGGTTCTTCGAGACTCGAATTTGACGCAAGTACTCACCTGGACGTTGAACATTTCCTAAACCATTAGATGCTACGTTTGAACCTGTAGGTTGCTGTGAATTAGGATTTACTTCCATACGGCCTCAGTACTGTACTGTAATTGCAGATAACGTTGATATTCTTTACTGTCAGGAAATAGTGCCCGTAACTGGTTTACCAGCACTTGCATTCCCATCTGGTCATTATTGGCACGTGCAATACGTAAACCAATCCAGAGTGCTCTTGCGCCCTGTTTGTCCTGACCTACTAAACGAACATATTGTTCATAGAGTTGACTTGCTTGCGCATTTTTTTGTTGCAAATAGAAAATCTCTGACAACTCTACCAAAGAAATGATCGAATCGCGATTAACTTGTAGGGCATTTTTGAATGCTTTTTCGGCATTTGCCGTATCACCGACTTTTAAATATACCCGCCCCAAATTTTCTAAAGCTTTGTAACGCTGATCATATCCAAGAGATGCACCCGCGATACTCAACTGCTCAATGGCATCATTATAACGCTCACTCACAAATAAATATGTTCCATAATTATTACGAGCCTGTGCATTTTTCGAATCGCTTGAAATTGCGCGTTTAAAATAGCCATCCGCTTTTTCCATGCTGATCTTGCTACCTTCCTGTTGGAGTAAAACCCCCATCATCATATTGGCTGCTGAATCTCGAGAATCTGTTTCAAGCGCTTGATCAAGCGCACGTTTGGCAGCATCCAAATCGCCTGATCGAATATACTCAGCAGCTAACTGGGTACGGACTTTTACGGCTTTCTCAGGGTCTTTTTTTATAATTGTGTCTGAGTTTGTCGTTTGACAACCCTGTACCACCAATGCAGATAAACCAATTGCCAATATTACAACTGCTTTTTGATACATCGATTTTCTCAAAGTCAGCCCCTGATTCTTTGTTGATATAAATGTATGTCTACAGATCTTTAACCTTGTGAACGTATGATTTCACCACGTTCAGCCACTTTCTTTTTCCACTGTTCAGCACGACGTGTACGGTCTGCAACCTGCCCCACCAACTGTCCACAAGCAGCATCAATATCGTCCCCACGCGTCTGACGAATCGTACACACAAAACCCGCATCAGACAAAGTTTTTTGGAAAGAAATAATACGATTTCGGCTTGAGCGCCCGTAAGGTGCGTGTGGAAATGGATTAAATGGAATTAAATTAATCTTGCTAGGTAAATTTTTCAACAGCTTAATCATTTGCTGTGCATGCTCAGGTTGGTCATTCACACCATCCAACATGACATATTCAATCGTCACATGTTTACGTGAACTTTCATTACCATCTTTGGCAATATAGCGCTGACATGCTGCAATCAATTGCGCCAAAGGATATTTCTTGTTAATTGGCACCAATTCATTGCGCAGTTCATCATTTGGCGCGTGTAAGGAAATTGCCAGAGCAACATCAATATCTTGAGCCAACTGATCAATTTTAGGCACTACACCTGATGTCGATAATGTGACACGGCGCTTTGACATTCCGTAAGCAAAATCATCCAGCATGATATTCATGGAACTCAATACTGCATCATAATTCAGCAATGGTTCGCCCATACCCATCATCACCACATTGGTGACAGAACGCTCACGCTCTGCAACTGGCACATCTTCCATGTAAGAATAATTGGCCATCCACAGCTGCCCAATAATTTCGTCGGGCAGTAAATCTCGCTGAAACCCCTGCTTTCCTGTTGAACAGAAAGAACAGTCGAGTGCACAACCGACTTGTGAAGAAATACACAAGGTTTTACGTGAACCAGTCTTATCTTCTGCTGGGATCAATACCGTTTCAACCAGTGAACCTGCACCATCGCCGACACGGAAAACCCATTTACGCGTGCCATCTTTTGAATAGTGACGGTGAACAACTTCAGGCGCTTTAATCTCGCAAATTCGTTCCAATTTTTCACGAAGTTTGCCTGAAATATTGGTCATTTCAGCAAAATCAGTGACGAAAAACTGATGAATCCATTTCATTACTTGCCCAGCACGGAATTTTTTCTCCCCCATTTCTTCGAAGAATTTTTCCAATTGCGGACGTGACATGCCAAGTAAATTCACTTTCTGTGCATGTGCAGACTGAACACGGTCAGCCTGTACTGTATGTGACGATGCAGGCTGCTGTTCATCTAAATTTAACGATGAAGCGACAACTTCAGAACTCATGGGGATTACCTAAATCATGCCGTAGAATGAAAAATATTGATCAGCATTTGAACAATAAAAACTACAAAAATAAAAAAACCAGACAAGCAGTATATCACTTATCTGGTTTCGGGTCTGTTATCAATTCATAAATCGAAGATTTATTGGATGAGAAAAATAGACCCTAAATACGTCGAATTAACGAGTACGTGGGCAAACTTCAGTTTGAGCGAAGAAGTAGTTTACTTCACGATCAGCAGATGCAACTGAGTCAGAACCATGAGCAGCGTTTTCGTCAATGCTTACAGCGAAATCTGCACGAATTGTACCAGGAGCTGCTTCTTTAGGGTTTGTTGCACCCAGAATTTCACGGTGAGCAAGTACAGCGTTTTCGCCTTCAAGAACAGATACTACAACTGGACCAGAAGTCATGAATGCAACTAAATCACCAAAGAAACCACGTTCTTTATGTTCAGCATAGAAACCTTCAGCTTCAGCTTTAGAAAGGTGTTTCATTTTAGTCGCAACGATTTTAAGACCAGCTTTTTCGAAACGAGCAAAGATGTCACCGATGTGGTTTTTAGCAACTGCATCTGGTTTTACGATAGATAAAGTACGTTCAATAGCCATGATTGGCTCCTTAAGTCAATTTGACACGAAATTTTTGGCGCATTATACCGAATAATGGATAATTTTCCGCTTTTAATCTGTAAAAAAATTGGATTTTTCGATGTGTAGTGACATTCCATCACTTAATTACATGGATAAGCGATTAATTTGCTTCATCAATCCATGCCATTTGAATGGCTTCCAACAAGCCTTCTGTTGATTTTGCAGGATCATCACTGAACTCTGGCAAAGCGCAAATCCATGCATGCATATCCGTAAAGCGCACCCATTGTGGATCCACATCTGGATGCGCTTCACTGAGTTCAATAGCGATATCAATCGTGTCCGTCCAACGTAAGCCCATGCTCATGTTCCTCTGCTTTATTTAATTCTGCTACTGTATCAAATCTTAGAGGCGGTGGACAATTTGTCTATGTTTGCGACCACTTATAAATGATCATTCAAAATTAAAACCTTGGTGATCAAAGTCATCTGATTCTTTAAAGATGAAATTACACACCACCAGTAAATAAACCATCATAGAATAACTCCTAAATAAGGTGCGGTTAAAACAATCAAGCTTGCAACACTTGCACCAATCAATGCTCCAACAATCACATCACTCGGATAATGCAGACCCAATACCATACGTGACAACGCAATCAAGACGGTAAAAGGTGTCATGATGAACAACATCAGTGGTTGGATATAACCAAAAACAATCGTTGCCATCACAGCATGTAGTGTATGGCCTGATGGAAAACTGAAGTGATCCAATGGGCGTTCCCCCAAGACAATCACCTGATGGACTTGATAGGGTCTTGGACGAACTGTTTTATGTTTCAGAAATTTATAGATCCCTGTCCCCAACAAACCGGCAACCACCACATAGAGCAATTGCAGACCATACATCCAGCCTTTTTGCAACCAGACGATGATCAACATCGCACACCAAAAAGCGCCATCCCCTAAACGGCTGACGGTTTTAAAGAACGTTGCAACACTTTGTGTATGCGATAAATTATTGAGATATAAGCAACCTCTAAGATCGAGATCGAGCATTTTTATTTTGGTATTTTTTAAATTCATTTTCACTCTCCTCTCATTATTTGAGATGAACTAGGTCAGTCGCTTTGCATACTGCGTGACCTGATATAGTGCTTCTTCGAATTGTTGTACTGGATGTTGCCATCCAATGGTTTGAACATCACGCATGGCTTGTTGCCCCATGCGTTTAAGTATGCTGTTCTCTGGAATCTGCAACACATGCTGCTTTAATTGTTGAATATCACCGATTGCGCACAACCAGCCAGTTTGTGTATGTTTGCCATGAAGTTGGGCACAGGCATAATCATAGGCAATAATCGGTAAGCCACTTGCCATCGCTTCGATGACCACATTGCCAAATGTTTCGACTTGGCTGGCAAATACAAAAACATTGGCACTTGCATAAGCTTCAGCAAGTTGTGTGCCACTTAGACTGCCCATGAAAATCACATGTACTGCACCTGGCATTTTTTCTAATCGGGTACGGTCAGGACCATCTCCCACCAACACCAGTTTGACTTGACGTTGTGATTGCTTACGTAAAGCGCAATAAGCATCAATCACCACATTAACTTCTTTTTCTGAAGATAAACGCCCCACATAGATTAAGACTGTGGTGTTTTCATCTGCCCCCCATTGTTGTCTAAGCTGTTCCGAGTAGCGTTGTGATGAGAACCGCTCTGTATCAATACCTCGCCCAACCACTACCAAGGGACAGGTCACACCAAATTCACGCAAAGCCTGCTCTGTGTCACGACTAGGCACACAGGTTAAATGGGTTGCATTATGAAACCATCTCAAATAGCTTTGTATCGGCTTGACCAAGAATGCCAAGTCAAAGAAACGGCTAAACTCTTGGAATTGAGAATGAAAACCACTGGAAACCGGGATACGTCGTGTTTTTGCAGCATGCAGTGCCGTAAATCCCAATGGACCTTCAGTCACGATATGCACGACATCAGGTGAAAATGCTGAAATCGCCTGAGAGACTTTGAGAAATTGTGGCCAACCAAACTTCATGTCCGGATATTTAGGAATTGACTGACCGTTTACCAAGCACTCTTTATTGGGAACAAAGTCATAACATTTGGCTTTCTGTTCAGGACGAATCAGCAAAATTTTATGCCCTTGATTTTGCAATCCTTTACACAGTTGCATCAAAGATAAAGCCACACCATTAATTTCTGGCGGCCATGTTTCTGTCACGATTGCAATTTTAAGCCGAGGTCGAGATAAATCACGAATAAGGTCATCATTATTCGTTGTCGTTTTCTTGTTGTTTGGATTGAAATAATACTTAATATTATCGGGAAAATCTTGTTGTTTAAATTGCAAGGTGTTCGCGAACGTTTTATTCATACGATACCTAATCTGTTCATTTTTAGACAGATTAGGTTATCTTCTTGACAATTTAATGATTATTTTATGACAGTTTCTTGACCAATTACTGATCACCTTTCACACGAACAAGGAGACCATTTTCAACTTGATAAACTTGCCCATTGCCAAAATCAATCTGCTGCTTTTCACCATGTAAGTTGGGGAAGCCCGCTATTTTTTCGAGTTGTGGAGAGCGCTGAAATTGTTGAGTTTTCGGATTATACATCCAGTAAACATAGCGCTTGTCTTCTACAGTACGACCTTGAGACAGGTCCGAAACAATTACATCATAATAGCCATCAAAATTGATATCCATATAGCCGACACTGTTTGGATAGCCTGTAAACCCAGTAAGGCTTTGCACCACAGTATTGTTGTTTTTATTCAATACATCTACACGTTTTAAAGATTTGCCAAATGGGCTATTGGCATCGTCCTGACCATAGAATTTAAAGATAAAAACTGGTTTATTCATGACCTTAAACGCAGGTTCAAACTGTATGGATTGCCCAGCCGTTTTACCTGCTTCTAAAAGTGTAGCTTTAAACAGTCCACTGTTTGCATTAAGCACACCAGTCAATTGATACTTTCCAGCCACGGTACTATCCGTCTCTGTAGCCACAGATTTTAAATCCAACTGATCACCTTTCTGGTTGCCTTTAAAGTCCACCGTTGTACCATTCATTAAATCAGTCAGCACGCCATGCGGATGAGCAATACCTGCATAAAGGTTCATATAATAACGACCTTCGCCTGATTTAAGCATACGTTGCATTGATACACGTACGCCACTTAGCGGTTTTAAATCTGCACTTGCCTCTACAGAACCAGTCTGAGTTTCAGCATAACTAAAACATGAAATAGACAAAGTCATCATGGTAAGAAGAAGTTTAAATTTCATGATTCAAGACCATATTCAACGATAATCAATAATGTGTAATTTATCACAATAAAAATTTTTATAAGTTAATTATTGCTACCGATAAGTAGATTTAAAACTCAGAAATTCAAACACGACCTATCGACTTTTTCACTTCATGACCATTTTTTAACTCTTCAATATACTTTAATTCATTCCTTGCTTTTTGATCGGATGGATCAACGTTTAAGACCTTTTTAAAATATTGAGTTGCTTCTTCCAACCGATTTAATTCAATTAAACTCACGCCTAAACTACGCCTTACACCCTGCTGAATAGACAATCTTTTCTCTTTGACTCCAATCAAATAAAGATACGCTTCAGCCATTTTAAAGCTCTCCACTGAAGCCTGCCATTGTTGACCTACCTGTTGAATAAAACCCAATTCTTTCAAAAACTCACTATTAAAAGGTGAAAGTGCAAGAGCATGTTTTAGCTTTATTTGCGCATTCTGCATATCATTCATTTCAATAAAAGCATATGCCTCAGTAAAATACAGCTCTGCCCAACAACCTGAAAAAACACGAATATTATTTTGTTCATTGGTGCCAAGCATGAGATACAGCAGTGTTTCAGCTGTTCCATTTGCAGCATAAATCCTGTCAAATTGCGAGTTCTGATATTTCTCAAAATACTGAATCGCAGGCTGTAATACATCCATTGCACGTTGAGGTTGCTTTGAGTTGAGTAACTCATTGGCTTCATCAAGCGCATCCATTGCAATGTTTTCATTCAATATTGTCTTTTCTGTATTTTGAGAATCAGGCTGAATTTGCTGTACAGCGCTAGCAGCAATAACATTCTGTGCAAACAACAACATCGAAAAACATCCAACGACACCCATGGTGACTGAACATATTTTTGATTTCATCTTGTATTATTCTTTTTTATTCAATTTATCTGAAATATAGCATAAAAAAACCCACTCAAAAGAGTGGGTTTTGGTAAAAACTAAAAGTTAGTTTTTCTCTTTATCAACGATTTTATTGGCTTGAATCCAAGGCATCATCGCACGTAACTTAGAACCTGTCACTTCAATACCGTGTGCAGCATTTTGACGGCGACGAGCAGTCATCGATGGATAGTTCAATGCACCTTCTTGGATGAACATCTTCGCATATTCACCAGATTGGATACGTTTAAGCGCATTACGCATCGCTTCACGTGATTGCTCATTGATTACCTCAACGCCTGTCACATATTCACCGTATTCAGCATTGTTCGATACTGAGTAGTTCATGTCTGCGATCCCGCCTTCGAACATCAAATCAACGATTAATTTAAGTTCGTGCAAGCATTCGAAATAAGCCATTTCTGGTGCATAACCCGCTTCAACAAGCGTTTCATAACCCATTTTAACCAATTCAACAGCACCACCACAAAGAACTGCTTGCTCACCAAATAAGTCAGTTTCAGTTTCTTCACGGAATGAAGTTTCGATGATACCCGTACGACCACCACCTACGCCAGACGCATAAGAAAGCGCAACATTACGTGCATTACCAGAAGCATCTTGATGAATCGCGATCAAATCAGGAACACCTGAACCACGTTGGAACTCTGAACGAACCGTGTGACCAGGCGCTTTTGGTGCAACCATGATGACATCCAAGTCTTTACGTGGAACAACTTGGTTATAAAGAACAGAGAAACCATGAGCAAATGCCAAAGTTGCACCTTCTTTGATGTTTGGTTCAATCACATCACGATAAAGTTGTGATTGGAATTCGTCAGGTGTCAAAATCATGACTAAATCAGCTTGAGCAACAGCAGCTGGAACTTCAGCAACTTTAAGACCTGCATTCTCAGCTTTTTTCCAAGAAGTTGAACCAGCACGTAAACCGACAGTAACGTCTACACCTGAATCTTTAAGGTTAAGCGCATGTGCGTGACCTTGTGAACCGTAGCCAATGATCGCTACTTTTTTACCTTGGATGATAGATAAGTCGCAGTCTTTATCATAAAAAATTTGCATTGCTGTCTCCGCTATAATGCTGTGTTTCCTCTTCTTATCCTGAAGATTTTTGTTTGGAATCTTCTAGTCTAAGTCCCTCTTCTATTCCGAGAAGAGGTTATACATGAGGGAATAAAAAATCAAATAATTAATTAAGAGTTGAATAAATTACAGTGAAAGCACTTTTTCACCGCGGGCGATACCCGATACACCAGAACGAACCACTTCTAAAATTGTGTTCTCTGCAAGTGCATCAATAAAGCCGTCAATTTTTTCAGTTGTACCTGCAATCTGAATGGTATAAGTCGTTGGTGTTACATCGACAATTTGCGCACGGAAAATATCCGCAGTACGTTTGATCTCGGCACGTGCAGAACCTAATGCCTTGACTTTGATCAGCATCAGTTCGCGCTCAATATGCGCGCCTTCAGACAGATCAACCACCTTAACCACTTCAACCAATTTGTTGAGTTGCTTGGTAATCTGTTCAATCTTGTGATCATCACCATAAGTCGTCAATGTCAAACGCGACATGGTTGGATCTTCGGTTGGCGCAACGTTCAAGGTTTCGATATTGTAGTTACGTTGAGAAAACAGCCCCACCAAACGAGAAAGCGCACCAGCTTCGTTTTCAACGAGTACAGAAATTATATGTCTCATTCAGTACGCTCCCCTTTAGACAACCACATATCTTTCATCGACTGACCTGCAATCAGCATTGGATATACATGCTCAGTACGGTCAACCATGACATTGATGAACACACATTTATCATTGATCGCCATCGCTTCCTGAAGCTTAGACTCAAGCTCATCCGCGTGGTCAATCTGGATCCCTATATGTCCATACGCTTCCATCAGCTTTGGAAAATCAGGTAATGATTCAACATAAGAACTTGAATGACGTCCCTCATAGTTCATATCCTGCCATTGTTTTACCATACCCAAAGCACGGTTATTTAAGCAGAGAATTTTCACATTTAAGCCATATTGCTTGCATGTTGAAAGTTCTTGGATACACATCTGAATAGAGGCTTCGCCCGTAATACACACCACTTGCTGATCCGGGAATGCCAATTTAGCCGCCATTGCATAAGGCAAGCCAACACCCATCGTCCCCAGACCACCTGAATTAATCCATTGACGTGGACGTGTATATTTGTAGTACAAGGCACCAAACATTTGATGCTGACCGACATCAGAGGTAATGATCGCTTGGCTATTGGTAATTTTATCCAAAGCCTCAACCACCTGCTGCGGCTTCATCACGCCATCTCGACCCGCTTCATATTTCAGACCATGAACTTTGCGCCATTCATTGATTTGTGACCACCAGTCCGCGATCGCTTCTGGATTTGGCTTTGAAACATTCATTTGCTTCAACTGAACCAACATTTCCTGAAGTACAGGTTCTACTGCACCTACGATTGGAATATGCGCCATAATCGTTTTCGAGATCGTTGCAGGATCGATGTCAATATGAATGACTTTGGCATTTGGACAGAATTTAGCAGGATTGTTGGTTACACGGTCATCAAAACGTGCACCGATTGCCAAAATAACATCCGCATTTGCCATGGTCATATTGGCTTCATAAGTGCCATGCATACCGAGCATGCCCACGAATTGCGGATCATTTCCAGAGAAAGCACCCAAGCCCATTAAGGTATTGGTCACCGGATAATTCAATAGATGCGCCAATTCCGTGAGTAATTCAGAAGCATTGCCCTGAACAACACCACCACCTGTGTAAATTACTGGGCGCTTCGCATTGATCAATTCATCAATGGCTTTACGAATTTGACCTGAATGCCCTCTATGCGGAGGCTGGTAAGAACGCATTTTTACTTTTTCAGGATATTCGTAGGCAAATTTTTCTGCAGGATTGGTTGCATCCTTTGGAATATCAACAACAACAGGACCCGGTCGCCCAGAAGCAGCGATATAAAATGCTTTTTTAATAATTGCAGGAATTTCACTTGCGTGACGCACTTGGAAACTATGCTTTACGATTGGGCGAGAAATACCAACCATATCTGTTTCTTGGAATGCATCTTCACCAATCAGATGGCTTGCAACCTGACCAGACAAAATCACCATTGGGATTGAGTCCATATAAGCTGTAGCGATTGGTGTGACGGTATTGGTTGCCCCAGGACCAGAAGTGACCAGTACGACACCCGTTTTACCTGTTACGCGTGAGTAGGCATCTGCCATATGACCGGCAGCTTGCTCATGACGCACGAGGTAATGATTAATTTTATCTTGTTTAAATAGCGCATCATAAATATGTAATACTGCGCCGCCTGGATATCCAAAAACATGTTCAACGCCTTCGTCCGCCAATGCACGAACGAGCATTTCACCACCAGATAAAAGTTCCAACGTATTCACCCTAATCTTTTTTCCACAGCACTATGGGAGACATAGACTGTGTTTCATTCATTGATTGTGCGCTCTGTTATAGCACACATATTGACTCGTTTTTGCAGCAATAAAAAAATAAATCGTCACGCAACCGTGTGGGCTGTATGAATCACTGAAATATGTTGGGATAAACATCTTTCGGTATATGTCATTTTCTCGGCTTAGAGAAAATGTTATTGCTCGCTTTGATACTTTTATTCGAAGGGTGATCGAAAAAAACATCTGAAACTTAAGCAAGCATTTTTGTAGGTTTAGCGAACAAAGTCAAGGTTTCTCATAAGCTTTTTATTGATTATTTACCAAGCGATTATTTTTAAAACTATTCCTTTTTTTTAAGTGTATTATAAATAAAATTTCAATCACTTATAACTCAATAAAATTGCAAAAGAATTATTTTCAAACTTATATTTTTGTATAAAATAAATACAATTTAAAAAATATCCAGATCACGCCAAATAATCCGTTGTATATTAGATGCTATAACTATTTCCAGCTTTAGTCTGAATAAAAATTGACGCAAAGGTTCTGCACCATGAAACAACACCAACGCTTTACATACACCGTTTTTGTATCGACCATTTTTACTTTATTGTCTTTGACTGCTGCAACCGGTCATGCAAAACAGTATTACAAGTGGGTCGACAGTAACGGTTCTACCCATTACACCACGACGCCACCACCTAAAAATGCACGCAATAAAAGTAAAGTCGACACCTATGGTTATCGTGGTACGTCCTCACCGACCAGCCAACCTACTGCACCACCCGCAACAGCGCCAAACAATCAACCGAATACACAGCAAAATGCTCCTCAACACAGCCAGCCTGCCAATGCTGCTCCTGTGATTAACCCACCAAATACCCAGCCACCCGCTATGATTCCACAGAATGGGCAAGGCAGTGTGAATAACGATTCAGTACCGCGATAATTCAATTCAAAGTAAAATTGCAAGTTTTTCATATTTAAAGGCGCGCAAAATTCACTTTTAGGTGTATTTTGCGCTATGCTGTGCAACACAGTTTTTTAACCATTGTTCTCAAAATACGTTTATGACTACTCACATTGATCCTGAATATCAAGCTAGTGCGATTGAACCTCAAGTCCAGAAAGACTGGGAAAATCGCAAATCGTTTAAAGTTGCTGACACTGTAGAAGGTCCACGTCGTTATATCCTCTCGATGTTCCCTTACCCAAGTGGCAAGCTGCATATGGGTCATGTGCGTAACTATACAATTGGCGATGTGATTAGCCGTTTTCACCGTCTCAAAGGTGAAACCGTCCTGCAACCCATGGGTTGGGATGCTTTTGGCTTACCTGCTGAAAATGCAGCAATCGCACATCAGGTTGCGCCTGCAAAATGGACATTTGAAAACATCGCCTATATGCGTGACCAATTGAAAAAACTTGGTTTGTCTGTTGATTGGGACCGCGAATTTGCAACATGTACACCAGAATATTATCACTGGGAACAATGGTTATTTGTCCAACTGTATAAAAAAGGACTGATTTATCGCAAACTCTCTACAGTGAACTGGGATCCAGTTGATCAGACCGTGCTTGCCAATGAACAAGTTGAAAATGGTCGTGGATGGCGTTCAGGTGCATTGGTTGAAAAGCGTGATATTCCAATGTACTACTTCCGCATCACAGACTATGCGCAAGAATTATTGGATGACCTCGACACACTCAAAGACGGTTGGCCACAACAAGTATTGACCATGCAGCGTAACTGGATTGGTCGTTCAACTGGGATGGACATCACTTTCCCTTCTGCAAATCCAGAAGTTTATGCAGATGGTTTGACGGTTTATACCACACGTGCTGACACTTTAATGGGTGTGACCTACGTTGCGGTTGCTGCTGAACACCCAATGGCGCTGAAAGCTGCTGCGATCCAATCTGAAGCTGGGCATCCTGAACTTGCTGCATTTATTGAAGAGTGCCGTATGGGTTCAGTAGCGGAAGCAGACTTAGCGACAGCTGAAAAGAAAGGCATGGCAACCGGCTTGTCTGTAAAACACCCTGTAACGGGTGAAGAAATTCCAGTGTGGATTGCCAACTATGTATTGATGTCATATGGTTCAGGCGCGGTAATGGCTGTTCCTGCACATGATGAACGTGACTTTGAATTTGCCAATAAATTTAATTTACCAATCAAGCAAGTCATCGATGCCAAAGGTACAGACGATGCTGAATATTCGGCTTCAGAATGGCAAGAATGGTATGGTTCTAAAGAAGGTAAATTGGTCAACTCCGGCGAATTTGATGGCTTAACATTCCAAGCTGCTTTTGACGCTTTTCTAGCAAAATTAGAACCACAATCATTGGCAAGTTCTAAAGTCCAATTCCGTTTACGTGACTGGGGGGTTTCTCGTCAGCGTTACTGGGGTTGTCCAATTCCAATGATCAACTGTGACAAGTGCGGTCAAGTCACTGTGCCTGAAGACCAGCTCCCTGTTGTTCTTCCGACAGATGTTGTACCAGATGGTTCAGGTAATCCTTTAAACAAAATGCCTGAATTCTATCAAACCAAATGTCCAAGCTGTGGCGGTGATGCGCGTCGTGAAACGGATACTCTGGATACGTTCGTTGAATCCTCTTGGTACTATGCGCGTTATGCTTCTCCTGATTTCACCGGTGGTATGGTAAAACCTGAAGCTGCACAGTCATGGTTGCCAGTGAACCAATATATTGGCGGTGTAGAACATGCCATTCTTCATCTTCTTTATGCACGTTTCTTTCATAAGTTAATGCGTGATGAAGGTGTAGTACACGGCAATGAACCATTCACCAACTTACTGACTCAAGGCATGGTATTGGCAGATACGTTCTACCGTGAAGCTGAAAGTGGTAAAAAAACCTGGTTCAACCCTGCCGACATTGCGCTGGAAAAAGACGAAAAAGGTCGCATACTTTCTGCCAAATATAATGGTGATGGACAAGAAGTTGTCATTGGTGGACAAGAAAAAATGTCGAAGTCGAAAAATAACGGCATCGACCCACAAGCGATTATTGACCAATACGGTGCGGATACTGCCCGTGTATTTATGATGTTTGCTGCACCGCCTGATCAATCATTGGAATGGTCTGATGCTGGTGTCGAAGGTGCAAACCGTTTCTTAAAACGTGTTTGGCGCTTGGTTGCTGGGTTCCTTGAAAAAGGCAATCCTGCAACTGCGATTGATACAGCCAAGCTTTCAACAGAAGCGCAGGATTTACGTCGTAAAACTCACGAAACCATTCAAAAAGTAGGTGATGATATTGAACGTCGTCATGCGTTCAATACTGCCATTGCAGCATTAATGGAATTACTCAATGCCAGCAATAAGTTTGAAGCCAAAGATGACAATGATATCGCGGTTGAACGTGAAGCAATTGTTACCTTGTTGACTTTGCTTGCGCCTTTTGCACCGCATTTGAGTCAAACCTTATTGGCTGAGTTTAAAATTGACTTAACTTCAGTATTGTTCCCGACTGTTGATGAATCTGCCCTCACTCGCAATACTCAGACTATCGTAGTACAAGTGAATGGTAAGCTTCGCGGCAAATTAGAAGTGTCAGTAGATGCATCGAAAGATGAATTGTTGACCTTGGCGAAAGCGCTTCCTGAAGTTCAACAGTTCTTGACGGGTCCAACCAAGAAAGAGATTGTTGTACCGAATAAATTAGTGAATTTGGTGGTTTAAAAAGCTTTTAAGCCTCCCTTTCTAAAAGGGAGGCTTGGAGGGATTTTATGAAAAAATCTCCCCTAACCCCTCTTTAAAAAGAGGGGGACTAAATGCAATAAACAAAACCCAAACAAAGCCCGTTGTCATTCAACGGGCTTTGATTCTAAAATGTGGTCAATTTATCAAGATTAAATATTTCATACTTTATGGAATATCATGAGGACAAAGCATGCATTTGGTTCATCGTGTTGCAGCAGTTGTATTAACTTTGGGTCTGAGTGCAGGCTTAGTCGGTTGTGGCTTTCATTTAAAGGGAACCAATACGCAGGCAACGCCTTTGGTCTATACCAAGTTACAATTGGTTCTGCCTGAAAATACTGAGGATCTTGAGAAAAAACTCAGCGTCTATTTGACTGCAACAGGTGTCCAACTGAGCAATGCAAACGATGCCTATGTGTTGCGTGTACTGAGTTACACTCCTGTACGTCATGAGCTCAATGGTAAATTGGTTGAAACCTTACTGCGTCTCACCGTGACTTTCCAGATTGAGGACAAACAAGGCAATCCAATCACTGAACCTCGCACCTTGACGGCCTCTCGTAGCTATCAATACGATGTTGCAACAGTCAATACCGATGACCAACAGTATAAATATTTAAGTCAGATTTTGATTGATGACATTGCTCAACAGATGTCTCGCCAAATTGCAGCCAACCGCTTGCCTAAAGCACGAAATATTTCGACTCAACCGGTAGCACAATAAGCTTATGAAACTTGACTATTTACAAGCCCTTAAACGTGTTGATGAAGCGAGAGGTGTTTGGATTTTACATGGTCAAGAGCCTCTGTTAGAGCAAAATCTGTTAGATGCTTTAAGAAAAAGTTGGGCAAAACATGAGGTTGAACGCCAGCGACATGATTTAAACAGTGTTTCAGACTGGAAAAATGTCTTTAATGCCTTAAACAGTCTGTCTTTGTTTTCACAACATCTTGCACTTGAAGTCCATGGCAACATCAAACCAGATGCCAATGGACTGAAGCAGCTCAAACAGTATATCCAGCATAATGAACATAATCTGCTGGTGATCGTGATGCCGAAACAGGATTCGAGCAGCTTAAAATCTGCTTTCTTCCAAACCGTTGAAGCCAATGGTGTAGTGGTTGCATTGACTGCAAATTACCCTCAAGACCGTCAGCGTATTTTGGCGATTGAAGCGGAACAACTTGGCATTCATCTCAATCAAGATGCCTGGGTATGGCTTGAACAACATCATGAACACAATTTATTGGCTGCTAAAAACAGTCTGATGCGTGTTGCTGATACATTTCCCGATCAAAAACAGATTGAAATCGACCACTTACAGCAATGTCTACAAGATCAGTCCCGTTACAGCACTTTTGATTTAAGCGATGCACTGATTGCTGGAAATTTAGCTTTAGCCATTAAGATTTTCCAATATCTGTTGGAGTCTGGTGAACCTGATAGTCTAATTTTATGGACCATCAGTAAAGAAATGCGTCTTTTGATGCAATTGTATGAACAACCACAAAATGCCTTACAACTCGGCATTTGGAAAACCAAAATTTCATTGTATCAACAAGCACTTAGACGTTTAAATCCGCAATCTTTTTTAACATGGCCTAGCCTTTTATTGCGCATTGATGCGGCCATTAAAGGCCTCAGCCAAGAAAAACCAGAACATATCATCCAACAGTGTATTGCGGAGTTGTGTGGCAAGTCTTTATTTATCAAAGCTTAAATTTCAAGTATCAATTTTAGCTAGAATAATTCTCATTTCTATTTATTATAAAAAATTCACGCTTTATCCTTAATTCATCATTATAATTTGATCAATTTTTCTCTCAGCCTCATTATTGCTATGCCAAAAATAAAACCAGCCAAAGCCATTTTCATAGCGGTCTGTGTAGCGATCGTCGCAGCAATCGCATGGTACACATTAAAACCAAAAAATACACAGCCTCAGTATATTACTGCTGAAGTGACACGTGGAGATATTGAAGATTCTGTACTTGCCACCGGTGACTTGGAAGCAACCAAAATGGTGAGTGTGGGTGCACAGGTTTCTGGTCAGGTCAAAAAAATGTATGTCAAGCTGGGGGATCAAGTCAAACAAGGACAATTGATCGCACAAATTGATTCTGTACGCCAAACCAATGATTTAAAAACAGCAGAAGCCAACATTAAAAATCAACAGGCTCAATTGACCACTAAGCAGGCCACTTTAGCCAAAGCAGAGGCTGAATATAATCGTCAAAAGAATATGTATGCACAGGATGCTACGTCTAAGGCTGATTATGACAGTGCCTTGGCTGCGTTTAAGACAGCACAAGCCGATATTGCATCGATGAATGCGCAAATCGAACAATCCAAACTGACTCTGGCAACATCACAAGAAAACTTAGGCTATACCCGTATTGTTGCACCGATGGATGGTACTGTGGTTGCGATCGTGACTGAAGAAGGTCAAACCGTTAACGCCAACCAAAGCGCTCCAACAATTGTCAAGCTTGCTAAACTTGACACCATGACCATCAAAGCCCAAGTGTCTGAAGCGGATGTCATGAAAGTTCAAGAAGGACAAAAAGTCTATTTCACTACACTCGGTGACAGTGAGAAAAAACGTTATGCCACGCTTCGTCAGGTAGAACCAGCACCAGAATCAATCAATACCGAAACAACCAGCAATTCGTCTTCATCTTCATCAAGTACAGCGATTTATTATAATGCGCTTTTTGATGTACCGAATGATGATGGCAAGCTTCGCATTGATATGACTGCTCAGGTTTATATTATTTTGGCGGAAGCTAAAAATGCGTTGACAGTTCCAGCAGCTGCGCTTCAGGCTTCGAATCGTCCGCAACGTGCCAACAAGTCGAATGGTCAATCTGGTGCCAATTCAAATCGCCCTGCTTCTTCTGCCCAAGGACAAACACGTAAAGATGGTCAAAATCCTGCGGATCGACCTGAGCGCCTTGAATTAACCGCAGATGAAAAAGCATTGGTGGATCAAGGTAAAGCATCGGTTGCAATGGTTCGTGTTTTACAGGCTGATGGCAGTGCCAAACGCAAACAGGTGTTGATTGGTTTAAACAACCGTGTTTCCGCAGAAGTGTTGCGTGGTTTGAATGAAGGCGATCAAGTGATTCTTGCCGATGGTTCAGACACGTCGAATGATTCTGCAAAACGTAGCAACAGAAATGGCCCAATGAGACTCTAAGCATGGATCAGAACAATCATCAGATCAAACCTCTACTGGAGGTCAGCAATCTGATACGTGAGTTCCCTGCGGGTGAATCCACCATTCAGATTTTAAAAAGTATCAATTTAAAGATTTATCCAGGCGAACTGGTTGCCATTGTCGGTCAGTCTGGTTCTGGTAAATCAACATTGATGAATATTCTAGGTTGTCTGGATCAGCCAACTTCGGGAAGTTATCAGGTGAACGGGCGCGAAACCCGTAAACTTGAACCCGATGAGCTTGCTCAGTTACGTCGTGAGTATTTTGGCTTTATTTTTCAGCGCTATCACTTATTGGGTGATTTGAATGCTGCCGGAAACGTCGAAGTTCCTGCAATTTATGCTGGTATGGACCCATCCGTTCGTCAAAAACGCTCGCATGAAATCCTGACTGATCTTGGACTCGGTGAAAAAACTGAAAACCGCCCAAATCAACTTTCAGGCGGTCAACAACAGCGTGTATCGATTGCCCGTGCCTTGATGAACGGTGGTGATGTTATTCTTGCCGATGAGCCTACAGGTGCATTGGATAAAAATAGCGGTATCGAAGTGATGCGCATCTTGCGCGAACTCAATGCCAAAGGCCATACCATCATTTTGGTTACCCATGATATGAATGTCGCAAAAAATGCGACACGTATTATTGAGATCAGTGACGGGAATATTATTGCCGATAAGCCAAATGTTCCCGAACATGATGATGAAATTGAGGTTGTTGCAGATGCAGAACCCAAATCAAGCCGGAAAAAGTCTTCCCGTTGGCGTTCAGCACTAGATCGTTTTGCTGAAGCCTTCCGTATGGCTTTGCTCGCTATGAATGCACATCGCATGCGTACATTCCTGACCATGTTAGGGATCATTATCGGGATTGCCTCCGTGGTATCTGTTGTTGCCCTCGGAAATGGCTCACAGAAGCAAATTCTGGAAAATATCAGCAGTCTGGGTACCAATACCATTACGGTCTTTCAGGGGCGAGGTTTTGGTGACAACTCCAAGACAGCTCAATTTAAAACCCTTGTGCCCGCAGATGCTGATGCTTTATCTGAACAGCCCTACGTAGAAGCAGTCAGCCCAACAGTTAATAGCAGCGTTACAGCTCGCTTTAAGGATACAGAAGCAGCAGCCACCGTAAATGGTGTCAGTGCCGACTTTTTTAATGTTAGAGGTTTAGAATTTGTCTCAGGTCAACCTTTTGACAAACAGAGTGTGACTCAACGTGCGCAGGATGTTGTCATTGACTCGAACACGAAAAAGACTTTCTTTGCTGATGGCACTGACCCGTTAGGACAAGTAATTTTATTGGGAAGTGTTCCAAGTCGAATCATCGGGGTGATTGATGCACAACAAGGCTTTATGAATTCTGACAGCCTGAATGTCTATCTCCCTTACTCAACTGTCATGAGTCGCATGTTAGGACAATCCAATGTACGCAGCATCATTGTCCGAGTCAAAGATACCTATCCTACTGCTGTGGCTGAAAATGCCATTTTAAGCCTGTTAGAACAGCGCCATGGCGCACAAGATGTCTTTACGCAAAACTCTGACAGTATCCGTCAAACCATTGAACAAACCACGCAAACCATGACCCTATTGGTATCTGCGATTGCGGTCATTTCACTTGTGGTTGGGGGAATCGGCGTAATGAATATTATGTTGGTTTCCGTGACTGAGCGTACTCAGGAAATTGGGGTACGTATGGCGGTGGGTGCACGACAAAGCGATATTCTGCAACAGTTTTTGATTGAAGCAATTTTGGTGTGTATTTTAGGCGGAATATTGGGTGTTTTACTGTCTTTAGGTATTGGACAGTTGATCGGACATATTGCCAAAGGCAGTTTCCAAATGGCGTATTCAAGCACGTCGATCATCGCCGCATTTGTATGTTCAACTTTGATTGGTGTGGTGTTTGGATTTATCCCGGCACGAAATGCCGCACAGCTGAATCCTGTCGATGCACTTTCACGTGAATAATCTGAGAATAAGGAAAATATTAATGCAAATGAATTTAAGCAAACTTGCAACAGCCTTGATTCTTGGAAGCTCACTGGTGGGATGCGCTGCTGTGGTGAAAACCCCATATGAAGCACCTGCGGTACAAATCCCCAATGGTTTTGCTTATGACAAAGCAAAATCTCAACAAGTTCAAGCAGACCTTTATGCAGACCAATGGTGGACCCTGTTTGGCGACACGCAACTCAATCAATTGGTCAATCAAGTGATTGAACGTAATGCTGATTTGGCTGTCGCAGGGATTAATCTACAAACTGCACGATTAAGAGCTGGGTTAGCACGAGATCAACAAGGACCTCGTGTCAATTCAAGTGTTTCAACGGGACATAGCTTTGATCTCAACTCGGGGGATGATGCTGCCAAAGGTCTGTCACTGGGTGCAGGGGTAAGTTATGAAGTCGATTTATTTGGTAAATTGGCACGTCAGACTGAAGCCTCTAAGTGGGAGTCTTTAGCCACTGAACAAGACTTGCAAGCGACAGGACAAACCTTAATTGGTACAACCGCAAATTTATACTGGCAATTGGGTTATTTAAATGAACGCTATAGCTCTGCACAACAAAGTTTAGCCTCTACCCAAAAAACCTATGAATTGGTACGCACTCAATACCGCGCAGGTGCTGTTTCAGGGCTGGATCTAACCCAAGCTGAACAGTCGGTGCAAAGTCAGAAAGCAAGCTTAAGTCAGATCGAGCAACAGCGTGTTGAAGCACGTACTGCTTTGGCGGTGTTGTTGCAGATTCCAGTACAGCAGCTGAATATTCAAGAACCCCAACAGTTGCCGCGGATTCGTTTACCTGAAATTGCGGCAGGATTGCCCGCAGATATTTTGTCACGTCGTCCAGATTTGAGAGCTGCTGAGTTACGTTTACGTGAGTCTTTAGCCACCAAAGATGCAACCAAAGCAAGTTATTACCCATCGATCAGCTTGACTGGAAATTTGGGTTCAACCAGTACCTCTCTGACCAATTTACTGAAAAATCCAGCACTTACTTTAGGTGCAAGTCTAAGCTTACCGTTTTTGCAATATAACGACATGCAAAAGAATTTAAAAATCAGTGAATTGGACTATGAAAAAGCCATCGTTCAATACCGCAGTACCTTATATCAAGCTTTTGCAGACACGGAAAATGCTTTATCGAATCGAACTGAATTAGATAAACAGGTTGCTCTACAGCAAAAAAATCTTGAGCTTGCAGAAAAAACTGAACGTCTGACTGATGTTCGTTATCGTAATGGTGCGATTGCCTTAAAAAATCTTTTGGATGCGCAGGAAACAACACGTAGCGCTCGTTTGGCTTTGGTACAGACCAAACAAAGCCAGTACAACGCTTATGTGACGTTGATGCAGGCTTTAGGTGGTAGTCCGATTAAGCAGTTGCCTTAAAAGTTTGTTGAGATAAGAAAGTCCCTCGGGGGCTTTTTTATTTGATTATTTTTCCAAAAGTATCGAGTTGGTATGTTGTCGAAGCGTCAACTACATAGGGGTCTGTAGCATCAACCTGGCATTCATTTTCCACATGTTGAGACCATTTCGGCTGTTTATCAGCACGAATAAATTTATTCCGAGTTGTGCCTAAAATTTTAATCATTACTCTTGAGTAGAATGATCGAATTTCACTTTGATAATCTAATGCAACAATTTCCTGACTGGTTTCTAAAGACTCAGGCTGTGCTTCAATATTTAAACAATAGCTTAATTTCTCAGGTACTAAACGAGGACTCGTTTCTACTGTATGTTTATTAAAATAAAGCTTTTCAGGTCCATTATTCATATACTCTTTGATAAACTCCCATATTTCTAGTGTCTCTTGCTTTTTATGCTTACTCAGTGCAAAGGCAAAGGTGTAAGTAATCAAGCCATTGTTATCCTTGATAAACCCCTTGATCTCCCAAAAAGTGCCCTCGTAGCCTCCCAGTCGATGATTTAAAATAAAATCAATCTTCTCCCAATCTCCTGAAAAGATTTGACCACTGACATCGTAAACATAGACTTTTTGATTTTTTCTATTGAAGCGGATTGGATAATAGTTATAACCTAATTTTTCATACTTTTTAAAATTTTGATAACCTTTATAAAAAACATAAAAAATAAAAGAAAATAAAGCTTAAAAAATCATGATCATATTTGATCAAATTTACATAAAAAGTAAAAATCCATAATGATAATATAATGGGCATACCTAATAGTAATACACCAAGCAAATTAAAATAGGAATTGCCTTTTAAAAAGAAGCTATTATTCACACACTCCATATAGGTGGAATTCATTTTAATAAAATGATAGCCATGAAACACACTTGATTTATAAGCTATTTTCTTAGCAAGAATATTTTGCTTTTCTTTAGGTGTTAGGTGCCTAGCATTCTTATACACTGGATATTGTAATGTACCATTGAGCATATTTGACCTATTCAATATGGTTTAAGATAAAATCACCTTCTCGTACTTTATCTGCTATCTTTAGTTTTTAAACTGAATATGTATAAAGCTTCATTATTCATGTTGCTTCTCCTTTATATAAAAACACCACTCCCCAATAAGATTCATTTATCCTTTATTTCAAATTCTTTAAACTCATAATTATCACGATAAGTGATTTCTTCTTCTCGAATTTTATCCATTTCATTGGCTTTAACTACATCTGAATGCCACACTGGTAGAGGTTTAATTGTTAAGAAAATTCGTCTTGCAATCAAATTACAAAGGTCAAATGGAAATGCAAAATAGCTCGGTAATGGATTATTGAAATACACACATCTAAAAGATCTCCATGTATCTTGAATACTTTCTTTTGAACCCAGCATACGTTGACAGAAAGTTAATTGTTTCAAAGGGTCAATTGTGCCATACATAGGATGTGGATGTGGTTTTAGTTCGTCCATACCATGTTGCATATAATGACAAATAAAGCTCCATAACCCCAGTGACGCACCATTGCCTATTTTTGGGAACCCGATCAAGAATGTATCCTTTAAAATACCATCTTCAATGATATGTGCTCGAAGTTCATAAATTGGCATCCCTCCTAAGCCTTGCGATGTCCCTAAAGCATAAGTTACATCTAACCAATGTTTTTCTAAATATTCTTGTTTATTGATATAGAAATACGCTTTTTGAGTATTGCGATTAAAAATAATCGGTCGACAAATCGGTTTTCCTTTGTCATATTTAAATAATGGTCTTAAAAAACCAAATAGCGCAAGTATTAATCCAGATGAAGCCATTATTAGAAAAAATAAATAAAAACCTACTCCACTATCTGAAAATGGATTAAATATTGTATGAATTAAAAGAATAATCATTGCAAGTAATGCTGGACTAGCCATAAAAAAGGGGCTAAAACCTTTCCCTAATCTTGCATAATACTGGTCAATCAATTCAATATAATCATGATTCATTCTTAAAAAAGACCAGTTATGATTTAAGTCATGTCGATCTTGCAAGGTTAAAACGTTTTCTATATCCACTACATCTATAGGAATATTTTTCTTAAATTCATCATAACCAAAATAGTAATTTTTCTCTTTTATGTTCATTTTTATAGCGTTAGCCTAGACTTAGGCTGTCTCCCAGTTTCCGTTAAAGATTAAATCCACTGTGTATGGAGTCTGATTAATCATGCAGTTTCTCTTTCACACTCAAAAAACTAAACTTTAAATTGTCTTTTGCTGTCACACTATAGGGATCATTTTCATCTACAACATGCTCCTTTTTCAGTGCTTCACTCCAATAAAATGGCTTTGAAAAAACAACTGTGATTCGTCGTCCAAAGAACCGTACAAATTCAGGTACTGCAAAAATAAGCGCATAGAGTGGTGTCTGAAAATGATTGATAAATACGGTTTGCCAACTTTGCTTAATGGATTCTTTTTTCTCTTGAATATCATAGCAATAGGTTAATCTACTTTTATAATCTTGCTCAGGGTCGTCTATCCCTTTTCTGTAGTACAACGGTTCAGGTCCCTGCTCTACATAAGTTTTGATAAATAATAAAAAGCCTTCTATATCGTCTTTATGAATATTCGGTGTACCCAACTGTGTATCATGTTTTATCACTTCTCCATCAAGGATATAGGCATGTAACTCATAGAGTGGCAGTCCAACGACACCTTGCGATTGAACGATATCAAAATACAAATCATCTAATGAAAATTGAGTGATGCTATTCCCATCGGAATATACGGTCATTTTCTTTTTATGTCTATGTATCAAAACTGGTAAATAAAGAGGCTTTAAAAAATCAAGTTTCAAAAAAGGAATTAACATTGTAATAAAAACGTATAATCCACCAAATGCTAGTAATATAGCGCTCGAATAAGTAATAATTTTTTCATCTTCAACACCATCACTTAAAGTAAAAAATAATAGATAAATAATTAATAGAAAAATAGGCAAAGCAAAAACAGATAAAAATATTAATATTTTACCCTTCCACACATAGTTTCTATTTGTGAGTTCAATAAAGTTAGAGTTCATCTGAACAACTGAAAAATTATGATTGAACACTCGTTTCAGTTCAAAAGTATCCAGCTTAAAAAGTTGATACTTCTTTACACGTTCTCCAACTTTGGTACGAGGAACGAAATACCATGGATTTTTCATTTTAAACCTATTTTATTTAGTACAAACCAAATTACTGAACAACGCTAATATCATTAAAATATAAATATTTAAAGACTCAATTCAGTTTTTAATAAGTCTTCTTTATAACATGCCAATTATCAGTTAAGATAAAAACTAAAATATTGATAGTCTTATTTA
>NZ_JADAIN010000019.1:0-854 GCF_015676285.1 Acinetobacter sp. Res13-Abat-PEC15-P4-01
CAAACCAGCATTAACCAAGCGATCAATACCTTGAATGCAGCACAGGGTGAAACTGACAAGTTTGCAGTGAAGTACGACAAGAATGCTGATGGCAGTGCAAACTACAACAGTATCACTGCGGGTAATGGTAACGGCACAGCAGCAACGATCGGAACCGATACGGCAGGTAATAGTGTTGTAACGAGTGGCGGAACTAAAATTAGTAATGTTGCGAACGGCGTAAATGCAAGTGATGCAGTAAACAAAGGTCAATTGGATAGCTTAAGCACAGGTCTTACGAATACAGGCTTTGGATTAAAAGCAGCAGATGGTAATACCGTTAACAAGAAGTTGGGTGAAGCAGTAGACGTTGTAGGTGCAGACAGCAACATTACGACGAAAGTTGCGGGTGGACAGGTTGCGATTGAGCTAAATAAAAACCTGAACAACTTAACTGGCATTACCGTGAACGATGGAACCAATGGAAGCAACGGTTCAACGGTGATTGGTAAAGATGGTGTTTCGGTTAAAGACGGTTCAGGCAATACCATTGCTGCTGTAGACAACACTGCGTTAACAGTTAAAGATGGAAGTGGCAACACTCAAACCAGCATTAACCAAGCGATCAATACCTTGAATGCAGCACAGGGTGAAACTGACAAGTTTGCAGTGAAGTACGACAAGAATGCTGATGGCAGTGCAAACTACAACAACATTACCTTGGCAGGTACGACAGCGAGCAGCAGTAAAGATGCAGCAACAGGCAAGATCACCACAACAGGTGGTACAAGCTTGAACAACGTTGCAAGTGCAGGCGACTACAAAGACGTTGCCAATGCAAGCAAAGGTGTTAATGCAGGCGACTTGAACAATGC
>NZ_JADAIN010000002.1:0-21074 GCF_015676285.1 Acinetobacter sp. Res13-Abat-PEC15-P4-01
AACAACTTAACCCTCTAAGCTAAGTTCGTTTGCTGTATCGCGTCGGGATGCTGCGTATTCTATATATTTTCTCTAGACACGCAACCCCTATTTTAAAAAACATCAATCATATGCTTAATTTTTAAACAAATTGTATAAAAAACTGTATTTTTCACTCATTTTTTCAACAATTCTTATAAGCCATGTCCTTTTAAAAGCATAAAAAAGAGCGATTCAAGCGATATTATTTATTAGCGACTTATTAAAAATAGTCACCCGAAGAATGCGCATGCAAAAAAGCCGGGATTAAACCCGTTAATGCCGCCCGAATATCAGCACGTTCATTAATGAGTTGATGGGATCCTTCTTCAAGAATTAATAACGTTTGCAGTCTGAACTGGCGGCGCACAAAATCAATATTATATTTCCAATCTACGGTTTGATCTTGAGCCCCTTGCGCCAACCATACAGGTATACGGCATTTTGGAAATTCTTCCATTTCCTGCATCCACTTCGACATTGCTAGAATCCAGTCCATTCCCATCATACGGGGTTGTAAAGGATCTTTTAGTCGTACAAATCTTAAAAACTCCGGATTATGGTTGTTACGTTTAAAATGACGCGGAACTTCTCTTTTAATTCTACGAATAATGCCTAAACCAATAGAATTGTGCCACCACGCTGTTTTAGCCGGTCGAACCAAAGGTGATAAGAGTAAAACTCGGTCGACGATTGGATTTTCTCGTTTTTGTGCATATTCAAGTAAATGATGCATCCAAATTGCACCACCTGTACTCTGACCAACGCCTAACCAGGGTTTAGGAAGATGCTGTGAGTTTTTAACATATTGGTAAACGGCATGCAGCACGTGCTGATAGTGGTCAAAATTTTTAATATTGGCTGGTGAACCGTTACTTAAACCATGACCTGGCAAGTCGTAAGTAATTACACTGAAGCCTTGTTCAAGGATTTCTTTGACAATCGGTTGATAGATACCACTATGTTCTAAATAACCATGTAATAAACAGACTGTTCCTTTTACTTTTTCAATTTTTGGCTTAAATACCTGAACATGCAACTTAAACAAGGGCATATCAATAAAGCCTTGCCATTGGACACAATCCAATTGATCAAAACCATAAAGTCGCTGATAAGCCTTGATTTCTTGGTTAGGCACATATTCACGGTTTAAATTTAAAGCTTCTAATAATTGTGGTGTGGTATCCCGACTTGGTACTGGCAAATCAAGTTGTTTTAAAATTGTAGGATTTAAAAATGGGATATCCGCCATTAAGGCACCTCTCTACAGCCACTCGAACCAAACAACATATCTCGAATTGTTGCTAAAGTTTCGTAGTTAGCTCTGCGGCTATGATCATAATTTTGTTTGCTTGGTTGCCATTGTGTCAATTGAGTAGGCATTGGCGCATCCACTGGAATTGTTTCAATACCATTCAGTGCAAATAAACGACGTGTTCTAGGCATGTGATAACGGTCTGTAATCAGCATGACGGTAGGTGCTCCGCCCTTTTTTTGTAATAGTAAGGAGCTAAAACGTGTATTTTCACAGGTATTCATACTGCGATTTTCCAATAATTTTGCCTGCACTCCACGCTCAGACAACCACTTTTGCATATAAGGTGCTTCAACACCACTCAATACAATCGGCAGTTTCATTTTTTTCTCGAGTGCAATGGTCGTTTCCAACCTTAATTTAGTGTAATCATTGACAATAATATCTTTCTGATTTTTATCTAAAGTCAACCCCCCACCCAAAACGACAATGGCATAAGGTTGGCTGATTGGTTTTGGAACCTCGCTACTCTTATTCGGCAGACTTTCTAAATCCTGCTGCACTTGTGAACTTGATAATTCAACCGATGAAGCAGAGGAATTTTCATGTAAAATCTTATCATCAACTTTATACTTTTTCAGGAAAGTTAAATACTCATCCATTAGTGCTTTATTGTCTTCACTATTTAAATCCAATAAATTTTTAACAACATCATTCGGCGGTTCTTCTACCGTTGCAGAAGCAGCATGTTCAGACACCAATGGAATCACTGGCTTGATCTGCTCTTCATCATCTTCTTTTTGCTCTTTGGCAATTTTTTCCTGTAAAGCTCGATAACGCAATTGAAGTGCAAGCAAATCCTTGGCATCGTTACTTTTTAACTGCTCTTCCATCAGCTTCAGATAAGCTTGTCGAGCAATCCACAAATCCGAACCTGGTTCCAGGTTTTCTGTTTCAGATAATGCCGCATTTTGTTGACTTTTTGCTGCGACCTGATTGACTTCCACAGGTACAAAAGTATTCAGAATCTTCACCATTAGATTCGAATAGAATGGCGTATACCAAAATACAATCAGACAGCCAAAAAGTACAAATAGTATTGCAACCATCCGTAAAAATCTGACTATCCAATGTTGTTTAACCATATATAGACTCAATGTTAATGGTTCTGAATTAATCCCATTTCGTTAAAAAGCACAGGTTCAGGCTCCAAATGTACTGCAAACTTATCGAACACATCCTTCTGAACAGCTCGATAAGTCGCTTGAACATCTGTCAGTGTCGCATCTGCATAATTGACCAGAACTAAAGCTTGTTTATGGAACATACCCACTTGATTAAGTTGCCTACCTTTCCATCCGGCTTGATCAATCAGCCAACCAGCTGCAATTTTAACGCGATCCTCTGTTTGAGGATAATGTGGAATATTAGGGAATTTTGCAATTAATTGTGAAAATACATCTTGCCCAATAATCGGATTTTTAAAGAAACTTCCAACATTTGGATATTCCTTGGGATCAGGAAGTTTACTTTGTCGGATTTGTATCACCTGTTTTTGTAAATTTTCAGCACTCAAATCATCCGCCATTGCTGCTTTCAGATCTCCATAGCTGATTTTTAAATCAGTCTGTTTCAGTAATCTAAAAACCACATGAGTAATTACATAGCGACTTGGATCATCTTTGAAAATACTGTGACGATAAGAAAATTGGCAATCCAGAGCACTAATCGAGCGTATTTGATCTAATTTACGATCATATACTTCAACTGATTCAATAAACTCACCTGCTTCTACACCATAAGCTCCTATATTTTGTACAGGAGAAGCCCCCACCAAACCTGGAATCAATGCAAGGTTTTGCAGACCATACAAGTGCTGTGCAGTTGTCCACAATACAAAGTCATGCCAAACTTGTCCTGCACCTACTTTAATTGTTTTGCTATGCGCGTCCTCACCGATAAACTCAATTCCTTGTATATCGATCGCAATAACCAAAGCGTGAATATGTTCAGGAAGAATCATATTGCTTCCACCTGAAAGAAGAAGCACGTTTAAATTATTTTGTTTGGAAAATTGCAGCGCACTTTTAAGATCAGCAACTGATTGCACTTTTACAAAATGTGATGCAACTGAATCTAAACGGAGTGTATTAAATGGTTTAAGTTGAACCTGAGATTCAATATTCATAACTTAAATTTTATTCCTAATGTATATCAATTACTTATACTGAATTTTCTGCTGAAAAACCTGCACCCAGGCTAAACTACTTGACTCACATTGATCAAGAACACGCTCAAATCCATCTGCTTCACCATAATAAGGGTCAGGAATGTCTTGTTTAGGGAAATCAGCATCATGTTCACTCATCAGTGCAATGTGCGCTTTAACAGACTGTACACCAAATTGTTGAATCGCTCGTTGAAGTAATGACTTTATATCCGCTAAATTTTCATGATCCATTGCAAGAATCAAATCAAAATCTAAAAAATCTTGTATTTTTAACTGTCTAGCACGCAAATCTGAAAGATCATAGCCCCTTTTTATTGCATGTTTTTGACTGCGGTGATCGGGTGATTTATTCGGATGATAATTGCTCGTTCCAGCCGAATCAACAATCACGTTCAATTGTTGTTCATCACAATAATGTCGCAAGACAACTTCTGCTGTAGGTGAACGACAAATATTTCCTAAGCACACACATAAAATCTTGTATGGCATTTTGGATAACATAAACCGCCTCAAATGATCATTTCTTTTATAACTGCTTATGTTAAGTTATTTAGCAAGTGAATCCTATAGAACCTTAAAACAATAATGTTAATTTTGTGATGACAGATTAAGGATAATACACAATGCAGCATTTCCAATTTCAAACTGTGGCAAACATCATTTCTGGACTAGGTTCAATCCAAGAATTAAATCTGGTATTGGCCCAAAAATACAAAAAAGCCTTATTGGTAACGGATGCCGGGATGATCCAACATGCGCTGCATTTACCTGTACTGAAAATTCTAGAAGATGCTCATTTAGCTTATGAGATTTACTCCGACGTACAAGCTGATCCTGCTGAGCACATTGTCTTATCCGCAGTAGAGTTTGCTAAAAAAAATCAAGTAGATGTTGTTATTGGCTTTGGGGGTGGCAGCTCAATGGATGTGGCCAAACTGATTGCAGTCCTGGCTCATACTCAACAAACTCAAAGCATTCAAGATATCTACGGTGTCAACAATGTTCATGGCCCCAGACTTCCGCTCATTCTGATTCCCACCACTGCAGGTACCGGTTCTGAAGTTACGCCCATTTCTATTGTCACGACTGGTGAAACGACAAAAACAGGAATTGTCTCACCCATCTTATATGCTGATGTCGCCATTCTTGACGCCACATTTACCACAGGTCTACCGCCACAGATCACAGCTGCAACTGGTATCGATGCAATGGTACATGCCATTGAAGCCTATACTTCTAAAATAAAGAAAAACTTTTATGCTGACATGTTGGCAAAGCAAGCACTTAAACTTCTCAATAAGAACTTAAAACTTGTCTTGGCAGATGGGATGAACATGGAAGCTCGTCAAAATATGCTTTTAGGTTCAATGCTTGCTGGTCAAGCATTCGCCAATGCACCTGTTGGTGCCGTTCATGCCCTTGCATATCCATTGGGTGGGCATTTTCACCTGTCCCATGGGCACACCAATGCTCTGGTTTTATTAGAAGTCTTAAAATTTAATGCCTCTGAAGCCAAAGCTCATTATGCAGAACTCATGCAATGGTTAGATCCCTACAGTAAAGGCAGTACTGAAGGTCTCTGTGATTTATTTATCGATCACATGCAAAATCATCTCAACAATAGTCGCTTGACACTAAAACTCAGAGATTTAAATGTACAACCTCAACAGCTTGAAGTGCTTGCACAAGATGCAATGCTTCAAACACGTCTATTACAAAACAATCCTAAAGTTTTAAACTACGCAGATGCACTCAACATTTATCAGGCAATTTATTAGAGCCTGCTGATTATTAAAGTCTGCTGACATTTTAAACATGCATTGTGCTATCAGTTAAAATGACATAAACAGGCATGAAATGCTGACTTCCTCCCCCTGATACTGTTTTATAAAACAGTTTCCAGAGTTTTTAATCCTAAGCTTGTGGTGAATGAACATTTTTCACTACTGCTTTCGATTTTGCTGACTTAGCATGACTGAATTTTACTAAATCTGCTTAATTGCATCTAAAAGATCTCTACTGTTACAAACACCTGTAAACACTCAACAGACACAAAACATAGGACCAGAATAGTTGTGCTTTTGCTCTAGGATGGGCTTTGAATATTGTAAAGCTATTCAAAATAGCTTTTTTGGAAAAACATCTCATATAGGTCTGGTGTCCTCGCTGTGGCATATATTTTGAGAGAAGCTTTGATCAATTTGTGTAGGTGTTCTGCTAGATTTTTTAGGTAAAATCAGCAAAAAAATTCTTTTGGTGGTGCTGAATATCCTAATTTCTCAAGCACACGAAATTGTCAGTTTCTGCAAGTACAGCAATATAATAAAAACATCAAATTATCAAAATGCGCAAAAATCAACCAATAAAATTTAAAATTATTCTATTTTTTAATCAAACAGATTATTTAAGTTTTTTAAAAAATATCTATTTATAGCTTTAATTATCATACTATTATTTTAATTACTTATTATTTCTATGACTGACTGGTTGATAATTTACCGTATTTTACGTTTAATTTCTAAAATAATTACTCTAGAATCGCCGACGATCTTAATCGGGAAATTAAGATAACAGACAGTATTGGAAATGATTCTATGAAAAAACTTACATTGGCGATTTTACCATTCGCAGCATTTGGCTTAAACACTGTTACACATGCAGCGACTTCAGACGGTAAAACTTTTGCTGTTTCTACAGGTTGGTTACATGTAATGCCACAAAGTAAGGGACAAGGTGTCAATGGGAAAACTGGTAATTCACCTTACTTGGGGCCTTTGGCCAATTTACAGGCAGCTAATCCTGATGCTGGTTTTGAAGTACAAAATGCTGATACTGTAGGTTTAATGCTGGATTATTTCGTCAATGATAATGTTTCATTAGAATTAACTTTGGGTGCACCGCCTGAAATGGAACTTGCAGGCAAAGGCAGCATTAAAGTTCACGGAATCAACGTTATTGATCTCGACAAATATGACAAAGCGGCAACAACAGATGCGTATACACCGACCATCTCTGGTCGTTACCACTTTGGCTCAATCAACAATAAAATCCGTCCATACATCGGTGCCGGTTTAATGTATGCACATTTCTCGAATGTTGAAACTGATCCAGCAATTAACCAAGCACTCAAAGCCAACCCTTATCTTGCTGCGTTTAAGCCAGAACTAGGTAAAGTAAAAGTTGATGATGCTTTTGCACCAGTTGCTATTCTCGGCGCTGATTTCAATATCAATAAAAACTGGTATGCAACAGCTTCGGTGTCTTATGCTCACCTTACAACTAAAGCTAAACTCAATGTGAATGGCACCACACCAGCTGGTACAACAACCTTGATCTCAGGTCAAAGCAGTATCGAAATTAAACCGATTGTGACTTATTTAGGTCTAGGTTACCGTTTCTAATCAATAGAATCTGATTTCGATCAGATTCTATTTTCTAAAGCTCATGAAGTCTGACTTGATGGGCTTTTTTATTTTAAATCATCAGTTATTCATATAATCAGTCTATTGAAAAACGCATACGGAAAATATCATTTCTGTTGATCTATAAAATTAATGTGATAAGTATGTTGTTTGATGACATAAAGCTCTCACCGCCACGCTTCACATCTAAAGGTTAAATCGATTTGCAGAGTCGATGACCCGCGGTATCTAACCAATTTTTTAAACAAAACTTTGACCTCATTAAACCATTAGACAAAAACTTAAAATTGTAGATAAAACACGCTTTTTACGGATAACATCGTCATATCTATTCAATTCTCTAGAAGGATGCGATCAGAAACTGACTCAATTGAATATACATAGATTATCATTCACACTGGTATTGTTTTGATACACATGTCCGTTTAACGCAGAGTAAAGTAAAATGAAACCACAAATAAAATTACGTAATCAATATGCCTTTATTTTCCCGATTCAAACGCGTTGGGCGGACAATGATATTTATGGTCATGTGAATAATGTAACCTACTATAGTTATTTCGATACTGCAGCCAATGCCCTGTTAATTCAAAAAGCAGGCTTTGATATCCATCACTCATCGATTATTGGCTTAGTCGTAAATTCTTCTTGTGATTTTTTTCAAGAACTCACTTATCCTGAAATTATTGAGGTCGGTGTTGCCATTTCAAAAATAGGAAACGCATCGCTGACTTATGATTTGGCAATTTTTAAACAAGGACATGACCAAGCTTCAGCACAGGGGCAATTTGTCCATGTATTTGTCTCTCGTAACACCAAAAAAAGCACCCCGGTCCCTCAAGATATGCGAGATGCTTTAGAGATTTATCTAAGTGAATAGTTAATTTCAAAATCAATGATTTAAAATTAAGCGCAAATAAATTAAATTTACCGCATAAGCATTTAAGCCAAAGTATTTTGATCCCAAAAAGCCTGACTGACTTCAGGCATTTGATTCAACATTTCAATAATCGGCTGAATTTCTTTTTCTTCAACTGAGTTTGCAATCAAAATTGCCTTAATCTCTACATCTTGCTCTCCAAAAGGCTCAACATCAAAATCTTTCGCTGGAAAATGATAATGCTTCAAAGCTTTACTCAACTCATCCATGACATATTTACTATGTTCTTTTTGGCACACCACATAAATTTCATGTTGCATTTCTGACTCAACATTTAAAGGCTTGCGATCAATAATATGTCCGATCGGACGTAACAAGGTATTTGCAGCCAAAATGAATAGTGTCGCCAACAATGCCTCGACAATACGATCACAACCTGCTGCCGCACCAACAGCAGCAGAACACCACAGTGTTGCAGCAGTATTTAACCCTTGTATATTACCCTCTTGACGCATGATCACACCTGCACCTAAAAAGCCGATCCCAGAAACAACATAGGCAATCACTCGAACAGAACCATCTGCACCGGTTAAGTTATTGGCAATATCAACAAAAATAGCTGCACCTACAGCCACCAATACATTTGTCCTTAAACCTGCTGTACGTTGTCGATACTGACGTTCAAATCCAATCAGCCCCCCTAAAATAAAGGCAGAAAAAAGACTGATCAATGTGTCAAGCATGTTTGTTAATTCTAAATGTTGCATAAATTGGAGTTGCATCTATACGCTCCACAGTTATTTTAATTTATGGTCTATATCATTGATATCTCATGAATAACAGAATAAAAGCCCTTTACTTTTTTATCACATGCAAATGACGAAAAGATTGCAAGATGTTTAAAGCACGATACTTTAACGATGTTGATTATCAAAAGTAGTTCGGTACAGATAGCCTTATATTTGAACCCAAGCCGCATTGTTGACATGAAGTACGGGATAATAAAACAGGAGATATAAAAACAGACCTTGAACAGGTGTTTTAATTAAGGAAAATGTAGTTTAAAAATAGAAATGCTATCTCATTGCAAGACAACATTATTGGGAAAATGCCTTGCTTAATCTTCTAGAATCACTATAGATAAACTACAGCACCTCGACGAACTATTTGGCATTTTTAGGCACCCCTTTCGTAAAATTGGCGTGATTATAACCACAAACTGACCGAATAAAAACTGCTTTATTTTTAATTCATATTTATTTTATAAGATCATCCCAAACTGATCAGAATTTTGATGTCACGATAATACAATTGAATAAAACCTAGGTTGACAGCGCACGATGATTCAAACAGGTGATTGCATTTCACTCCTTAATATCCAGTCTACTTTATGATTTTATATAAATTGTTAGAAAATTTGGGGCTGCATTTATTTTGGACTTTTAAACCATTGCATGCTTTTCTATAGTGAATCTTCACCTTCAAAATGTATTTAAAACATGAGAGCTAAAAACACTGTAATCAAAACTTTATGTGAGCAATCAGAAGCTTGATTTTATTGATGATATTGATTAAGAAAAATTATATTTTAAGGTATGCGTTTTCAACAGATTGGATATATGGTTAATTGATCTTCTGAAAAAACCAGTCATTGACGAAAAAACATGCACTGGCAAGCTAAAGTTGCCAGCGCATCTCATTCATTTAGACTAAATTGAATGAACAGTAAAAACTACCACAAAATGTATTCAATTTTTGAGCTGAATATTTTCAATCTGTCCATCAAATGCATCAATCAAGCTTTTTACCACAGGCTCTTGTTTAAGCATTTCAGCAGCACGATCAAAAGCACGTACTTTACGTTCTTTTTGCATCATATATGGTGTAATCGACTCGACCTCACCATATTGAACCGTAAATATCGTTTGTGACCACTGCTGCTTTAAAGCAGCTTCAAGATCATGTTGTGCCTGATTCAATAATTTTTCATATTTTGATGAAGTTTGAAAAACGGACTGACCATTAATCACACCCATCATCAAACCATGTTGTGCCAGTTCTTGAACGGCTGGAGAAAGCGAACTGTTTCTAAACCAATATTCCCATTTATCAACAGTCCACTCTCCTTCTAGAACCTGAGATTGTAGCGTTAATATTTGTTGCGGTGTTTGAACATCCTTGGAGGATAATGATTGAATTTCAGGCTTGACCGTCTGAACTTGTTTTTCCCCACTTGGCTGTTGTTCTTTTATAGATTCAATATTTTCAATATCAAGTTGTTGATCGTGCTCTTCAGGGGTTAAAAAGAACACCTCCTGATTTGCGATCGGCACTGAAGAGTTTGCATTGGTACTTTGCGAATGAAGCTCCGCACCAAAGAGGGTTAAATCTGGTGCAGCATCCACAGACCTGTCATTTTGAACATCATGATTTGGCTGTAAGGCAACAGATTGAGAAGTTTCTGGAATGGTCGTCTGTATTGGTGCACCGCTCTCTGTGTTGTCAGCGTCTTCAATAAATGGCTCATCGAAAGCATCATCGCTGTTCGGCTCTCGATCTTCAATAGGATGCTGTGACAACTCATCTTCAACCGCATCAAAAGCAGGATCAGATTCTAATGGCTGCAACTGTTGCAAGGCAAGATCACGCGCAATAACTCCATTTTCTGTATCAAGCTCACTGCCGATCTTTGCCTCATTATCGCTCGTCACCTCAACCTGAGTATTGTCTTGACTTTGTGCAAATGGGTTCACAGACTGATGAAGGTCGATATTTAAAGATTCATCTTGACTTTCAGTTGGAAGCACTTGTTGTTCAACATGCTGTTGAGTGTGAGAAACAACCACTTCATTCACCCGCATCGGCCTAAAAGCAAGTAAACGCAATACAGTCATTTCAAAGCCCTGCTCTTGCGTCACGGCAAGTTGCAACTCAGCCCGACCTTTACATGCAATTTGATAATAGAGCTGTAAATCCTGAGCAGAGACAATTTTTGATAACTGTATAATTTTTTTATTAATTTCTGCACTATATTTTAGACTGAGCTCTGGCAAATATTGCAACATTGCCAATTCATGTAATGTTGAAATAAACTGATCCAAAACCAATGAAACATCTAAAGCCTGCTGTCTGAACTGTAATAACAACTGGCTGACGCATTCCCGCTGATTTTGATGTATCGCCAAAATCAAATCGTAAATAATCGTTCGATCAATCAAGCCCAACATTTCTTTAACATCTTGGTGATGAATTGCACCTTGACCATAAGCTATTGCTTGATCAGTTAAAGACAAGGCATCACGTAACGAACCTTGTGCAGATTCCGCAATCTGCCAAATGGCATCTTGCTCTGCTGATATTTCCTCTTTATCTAAAATACTGCTGAGATGATGGGTAATTTCATCTACAGCCAAAGGACGTAATGTAAATTGCAAGCAACGCGAGATCACTGTAATAGGAAGTTTTTGTGGATCAGTTGTCGCAAATAAAAATTTTACATGTTCTGGAGGTTCTTCCAATGTTTTTAACAAAGCATTGAATGAGTGCGTAGAAAGCATATGCACTTCATCAATCAGATAAACTTTAAAACGACCTTGCGTAGGTGCATAAGGCACATTATCAAGCAGCTCACGGGTATCTTCAACTTTGGTTCGCGATGCTGCATCGATTTCGATGAGGTCGATAAAACGCCCTTCATTGACAGCTTTACATGTTGCACAAACTTCACAGGGTGTCGAAGTTACGCCAGTTTCACAGTTTAAACATTTTGCTAAAATTCGCGCAATTGTGGTTTTTCCAACACCACGTGTTCCTGTAAATAAGTAAGCATGATGTAAACGTCCACGTTCCAAAGCACTGGTCAGCGCACGAGAAACGTGGTTCTGTCCGACCAATTCATTAAAGTTGCGTGGGCGATATTTACGTGCAAGTACCTGATACATGGAAGCTCCTAGTTACAGAGCTAAGGATACTGTTTTTTTGACAATTAGTGAATGAAGAACTGTAGAGTTATTTTTTATTAGAGATAATTCGATCAATTTCTTCAAATTTGACGATTTTAATGACATCTCTTGAACGTTGCTGTAAGCGAATCATTTATCAAACTAAAAAATAGAGCTTACTACAATCTATTGAGTAAGCGCTAGACTGAAATACTGGTCACAATCAAAATACTATTTCACTAATAGTTGCTTATCGGGTAATGCCCGCCAAACAAATACCGATAAAATTAAAAACATTGCACCAGAAATACTCAGTACTTTGCTGTGCGAATGGATAAATGCTTCTGAGGCAGCCAGTTTTACTTGTTGCATCAATGTAGGGTCGGCATGTTGGATCACAGATAAAGCCTCACCGATTGATGAACTTACTTGAGTCACCATATCGACTGGAAGTGTTGAAGGTATCACAATAGATTGCGCATAGAATAGTGATAACAGCAGTCCAAAAATAGCAATACCTAAACCGGCACCCAGTTCATACGCCATTCCCTCAATTGCACCCGCAGCAGTTGCTTTTTCAGGAGGTACTGCTGACATAATGGCGGCTGTAGATGACAATAAAGCAATTTCAACGCTGATTCCCATCAGCACCATCCATACCCATGCCTGAATATTTTGCCCATTGAAATCAGTCATTGCCAAACCAAAGAAACAGACCGCACACATCATCATTCCAACAGTCGCTACAGGTCGCAAGCCATAGTGATTCATTAAGATACTGGTAAAAGGTCCACCAATACTGATCGCTATCATAAAAGGCAAGATGAATAATCCAGCTTCAAGTGGCGTATAGCCATATACAAACTGCAATTCTTGAGAAAGCAACAGCTCAAATCCAACTAAGGCAATCATGGCAACCATGGCCATCACGATACTGGTTGAAATTACAGGGTTTTTAAACAGCGTAAAATCAATCATCGGCTGAGCAGTGCGAAGTTGATGGCGAACAAAACCTGTTAACAATCCCACGCCAACAACAAAAACCAATCCTATAGACAGGTTGAATGCATATATGGACGTCTTAATCGAATAGATCAACATCAATATGGCACCCACCAAAATGAATGCTTGTAGTAAGTTTAAAGGTTGCTTTGTTTGTACTGCTTGTTTGGGTACTAACCATAAGGTCAAAATAAGCACAAGAATAATAATCGGTACATTAATCAGGAAAACAGTGCCCCAACTAAAGTGCTCTAAAATAAATCCACCTAATAGTGGACCAAAAGCTGCCCCGCCGCCGCCAACTGTTCCCCAAATTCCCAATGCATAATTTCGTTGTTTCTCATCTAAAAAGGTATTCCGAACGCCTGCCAAAGTTGCAGGTAAAATCATCGCGGCGCCAACACCTAAGAATGCTCTGGCTGCAATCAACATATAGGCTGAATGTGCAAAAGCCGCCATTAAGGACGCCACACCAAAGATACTGGCACCAATCAACATGAGGCGTTTAAAACCGATCCGATCACCCAATGCACCCATAGGTAAAATCAAACCTGCCATGATCAGTGAGTAGATATCAATAACCCATAACATTTCATTGGCAGATAATGATAAGGCAGTGCTCAAAGTCGGAATAGCGACATGGAGTACTGTTGCATCAATTGAAACAGGTAAATAAATGAGTACGATGATTGCCAGAATCACCCATTTGCGGTACATAACACACCTAATTAAAGTTGGACACTTGTTCAAGATAGCTCATTATACGCACACTTGAACAACTGTCCAACTTTGTTTAATATCTGTTTTGTAAATTAAGTTAAAAGCCAAACTATGAACTATTTAAATCGAGCGCAACGTCGCAGCATGATTTTGGATGCAGCCAAACGTTTGGCACTACAAGACGGACTGAATGGTTTAACGGTGCGTCGAATTGCGAGTGAAGCCCAGGTCTCTACAGGTCAAGTGCATCATCATTTTGAATCCAGCTCACACTTAAAAGCAGAAGTATTCATTGTTTTAATGGATCAGCTCGATGAAGTTGAAAATCTGATTACTACAGAGAGTAGTGTCGAACGTTTATGCTTATTGCTGGGTGTTGAAAATATTGAACAAACCCAACCTTATTTACGTTTATGGAATGAAGCAGAAGTGCTCATAGATCAGGATCAAGAAATAAAAAAAGCCTATAATATTGCGATGGAAAAATGGCATCTTGCTTTGGTGACGACAATTGAATACGGGATAAGCCAACAAGAATTCAAGAAGTCTACTTTGAGTTCAAGCCAAGATATCGCATGGCGTCTTATTGCATTTGTCTGTGGATTAGAGGGTATTTATGAATTGGGTTTAAAAGGTTTGGACAATCATTCTTTTAAGCACCATGTTGAGTTGGTGCTTAAAATGGAATTATTTGAATAATATGGAATGAATTAAAACCATCCTTTACTGCCTTTTAAAAGCTTATCAGCACAGCGTAGGGTTTCTTGAGTCAATCCCCACAGACGATAATCCCCTGTGATTGAACCAATTGCAAAATTATGGGTATAGGCAAAACTGAGTTCGCGCTGCGGATCACACCATGCCCCAGAGCCATTATAGCCAATATGACCAAAACCCTGTTTTGCACGTTTACCCATACTAATCACACGATGATAGCCTAAACGCCATTTCATAGGAATTGGCATGACACGATCTCTTTTAATCGATTGAATCTTGCTTAATTCCTCAAAAACTTCAGCTCGGATAAATACCTTTCCATCCCATACACCTTTATTTGCCATCATGGCATAAACTTTGGCCAGACTATTTGCAGTAAATACACCATTGGCTGCTGGAATAATCGCTTGCAATCCCTGATCACTGAAAAAACTAAAATCGCGCATTCCCTTTGGTACCATCGCATCTAAAAAGTCTTGCGGATTCTGACCCGTTAATTCCACCAATTTATCTGAAAAAGAATGTTTACGTTGGTTGGATTTGTTTTTAGCCGATTTGCTTTCTACTTTTTGTTCAGGTATTGCTTTCTGAATCAAACGTGCAACACGATTTAGTTCTGTGTCCGGTACACCAAAGTACGCGCCATCAAGTTGCAGTGGATTCACCAGGTATTTTTGCATTAACGCAGTGAGCGACTGGTGAGTGGCTTTTTCCAATACCCCACCGACCAGCCAACCAAAAGTAAGTGCCTGATAAGCAATATCTGTCCCTATCGCAAAACGTGGGGTTGCCTGCTCGATGACTTTAAGCATATGCTGCCAATCAGCCATTTCTACGGCGCTATTGATAATATTTCGAATATCGTATAAACCACTTTGATGACTTAAAATATGACGTAAAGTCATATTTTGCTTTCCATTTTGACCAAACTCAGACCAATAATTCACAATAGGCGTATCGTAATCTAAATACCCCTCACTCACGAGAATATGCGCTAAAGTCGCAAGAATACCCTTTCCTGTAGAATAACAAACAGATAAAGTATGTTCATTCCATTGCTCTGTTTGAGATTTCTGACCTGTATAAATATCTATGACTTTCTCTTGTTGGAAATATACAGTTAAAGCAGCTCCACCCTTTTCACATCGACCATCCTGTAAACGGCTAAATTGAATTGCAAGATCTTCAAAACGCTGGTCTACATAACCTTGATAATTTTTGGTGTTTGCAAAAATAATATCCGTTAAGCTACTCATTTCCTATCCTATTTTTATTCATGGCTTTTTATTAAAAAGCCTAAATCATCGCGACTTAGGCTCTGTATTTTATCTTATAAAGCTTTTACTACACCAGACACATGTGGTTTTTGTGACTTCTGATTGCGAATCAGAAAATCAGTATCCTTGCCTGTTGTTGCTGTCAAGAATTCAACCGTTGAAGGTAAATACATCGGTAATTTAAAGACAACATCTGCCTCATAGGCATCAGGCAAATTCAGGCTCGCTAAAACTCTTGCTTTACTCCACATCCCGTGTGCAATCGCCTGTTTAAAACCAAAGGCTTTTGCAGTCAATGCATGAATATGAATCAGATTAAAATCACCTGATGTCATTGCGTAACGACGACCGGTATTTTCAGAAACCTCCCATACCGCTGCGACTTGGAAATCAGGCTCTTTTGACTCCTTAGCTTTTTCAGAAACCCCGCCTTGTGTTTTTTGACGTGCCAAATAAGTGGTTAAGCCTTGCATCACAATCTCATTACCGACTTTTGCAGTCGTTATAAAATCGAATTGCACTCCTTTATCATGCGGTTTTAATTCACCGAATTGACAAGATAAAGTCAATTGTTCATTCACCCCAATTTTACGTGTCTGTTTTACTTGGTTACGGATATGTACCAAGCCCAAAATTGCAAAAGGAAATGCTTCAGAAGTCATCATATGCATTTGCAAACTTTGTGATAGAACAGCCAAATAAATTGCTGGAATATAACCATTGTTCTTGAAACCACACACTTCATTATAAGCTTTTAAATGGTTCGGATCGATTTTGAATGAGTCCACCACGTATTCAACTTGCGGCAGTACCTTTTCACCTTTTGGCTTTTTAAAAACCAGACCTTGAATGACTTTTGGATAAGCTAAATATGGTTTTGGAAGTTGACTAAAATGGCGAGTATTCATACTAGACCTTTGCAAATTAATTCTTATTCAATATTAAAAAATCCAACATAAACGTTGGAAATCACGAATCATTCATTTAGAAAATGCAGTGTTTATATACAGAATTTAATGAGAGGCTGATTCGCATCAATCCATCATACCTCTCATTTCCTGCACATTAAAACAGGACATTGCCCTACGGATTATGCACCCAATAAGCTTTGACCACAAACACGTACGATATTTCCGTTCAAACCAGTAGAAGCTGAAGATGCAAATAGTGCAATAGTTTCAGCAACATCAACAGGTAAACCACCTTGGCTCATTGAGTTCATACGACGACCTGCTTCGCGGATTGCAAATGGAATCGCAGCTGTCATCTGAGTTTCAATAAAACCAGGTGCAACAGCATTAATGGTAATGCCATTTTTAAGTACAGGTGCTGTAAATTTAACCAAACCAATCACACCTGCTTTAGAAGCTGCATAGTTGGTTTGACCAAGGTTACCTGCAATACCCGATATTGAAGATACACAGATAATACGACCGTTGGCATTTAGGCCATCATTGGACAATAAATAATCGTTAATACGTTCAGCTGCGGAAAGATTGATATTAATGACAAGATCCCACATCTCTTGTTTCATATTTGCCAAAGTTTTATCTCGTGTAATACCGGCATTATGAACAAGAATATCTAAACCACCGTGCTGAGCTGCGGCTGCTTTGATTTTTTCACCTGCGTCTGCAGCTGTGATATCAATGGCTAAAGTCGAACCACCAATTTCACCGGCAACGCGGTCTAGATCTGCCTGTTGTGGCGGTACATCCAAACAAATCACATGCGCACCATCACGTGCCAATACATGTGCAATTGCTTCACCAATACCACGACTTGCGCCAGTGACCAGCGCTGTCTTGCCTGTAAGCGGTTTCGCCCAATCCACATCGACAAGATCACCTTTAGAAACACGAATCACTTGTCCAGAAACATAAGCTGAACGTGGAGAAATGGCAAAACGTAAAGCCGACTCCAAGTTTTGTGCAGCATCTGCATCAACCAGAATAAGATCAGCTGCGATGCCCTTTTTGAATTCCTTACCCACTGATTTAACAAAACCTTCTAATGCACGTTGTGCAATTGCTTGTTTAATTGTCGGTGCAGTTTCTGGCGTTAAACCAATCACAATCACACGACCAGAAGTGGCGATTTGACGGGCAACAGGATTAAAAAATTTGTGTAATTCTTGTAATTGCTCTGAGTTTTGAATACCAGATGCATCGAATACGACTGCTTTAAACTTAGACTCTTTGTCGCCTTCATTAAAAGCGCCTACGTTCAAGCCTGATTTTGCAGCAGCTTGCTGTAGCTCTGGATTATTCCCTGCATAAGTATTCGCATGGATATTACTTAAAACCTGAGCGATTTCACTCGTAAAATGTCCTTTTGGTGCTGCACCAAACAACACAGCTCCTTTTACCACAGGCGTCGCAGATTCAAAGCGCTCTAATTGTATTGGTGAAGGTAAGCCCAGATTCTTAATGACAAATTTACCAATTGGAGATTTTGCAAATGCTTGGTATTGGTCAGACATGTTTGTTATCTCTCATCTCAAATTAATTTTGTATAGATCATAAGTTATCTTTTAACTTCAGTGTAATATCCATGATCCATAAGTTTCTGTTAAATCATACTTGAGTTGCCAAAATGATGACTTGACCTGAAAGAATATGCAAATGTCATTTTAGTCAATTCGAGCCACCCGTGAATATGTTAATGTAAGCCTTAAGAATATTGCGAACATGCTTGGAAAAGCCTTATGAGCAAAACAACTCAAGACAATTCAAATGTTGAAAATCCTGCAACAGAATCTGTGTCAAATACATCAAAAGCTCGTACTCGTACCAGCAAGACTTCAAACACAGCTTCTGTCGCAGCAACTGCAGCAAGCACGACAAAAAAACCGACTCGTGCTGCAACTACAGCTTCGCGCGGTAAAAGCGCTGCATCAACGACAAAAAAAGCAACCACATCTTTATCTACCAAAACTCAAACTTCTGGTCAACAGGACAAAACTATGAGTCAAAACACTGTACGTCGTGTCGCAATCATCGGTGGTAACCGCATTCCTTTTGCACGTTCAAATGGTCCTTATTTCCGCGCTTCAAACATGGATATGCTGACAGCTGCCCTAAACGGCTTGGTTGAACGTTTCAACTTACAGGGTCAACGCTTAGGTGAGGTTGTCGCTGGTGCTGTTTTAAAGCATAGCCGTGATTTTAACATGACACGTGAATGTGTACTCAATACACAGCTCGCCCCTGAAACTCCAGCTTATGATATTCAGCAAGCATGCGGTACTGGCTTACAAGCTGCTTTTTTGGTTGCCAATAAAATTGCATTGGGTCAAATCGAAGTAGGCGTTGCCGGTGGTGTAGATACCACATCGGATGCACCAATCGCATTTGGAGACGGTCTACGTAAAGCATTGCTTGAGCTCAACATTGCTAAAACGGGTAAAGACCGCCTTAAAGCATTGGCAAAAATCAATGTTAAAGATTTGATGGACGCACCAAAAAATGGTGAACCACGTACAGGTTTATCTATGGGCGATCATCAGGCAATCACTGCTTTGGAATGGGGAATTCCTCGTGAAGCTCAGGATGAACTTGCAGCATCTTCACATCAAAAAATGGCGAAAGCCTATGAAGAAGGTTTCTTTGACGATCTCATCACGCCGTTTATGGGATTAGACAAAGACAATAACTTACGCCCAGACTCTTCAGTTGAAAAATTAGCCAAGCTCAAGCCTGTATTTGGTAAAGGCGATACGGCAACAATGACTGCGGGTAACTCTACCCCACTTACAGATGGTGCTTCTGTAGTACTTTTAGCTTCCGAAGAATGGGCAAAAGCCAATGGTCATGAAGTCCTTGCATATCTAACATTCAGCGAAACCGCGGCTGTTGATTTTGTTGGCAAGAAAGAAGGTTTGTTGATGGCGCCTGCGTATGCTGTTCCACGTATGCTGGATCGCGCTGGCATTAAACTTCAGGACTTCGATTACTATGAAATCCATGAAGCTTTTGCATCTCAGGTGCTTTCGACATTAAAAGCATGGGAAGATCCAAAATTCTGTAAAGAACGTTTAGGTTTAGATGCACCATTGGGTTCAATCGATCGCAGTAAACTCAATGTTAAAGGTTCTTCTTTAGCTGCTGGACATCCATTTGCTGCAACAGGTGGTCGTATTTTGGCGACTGCTGCGAAATTGATTAACCAAAAAGGCTCAGGTCGTGTATTGATTTCAATCTGTGCTGCCGGTGGTCAAGGTGTAACGGCGATTGTAGAAAAATAAGTTCTATTCGCCTTAAAATACAGTTAAATCCTGAAAAGCATCCGAAATGGATGCTTTTTAGTATTCATCGTTGCTCAGCCATAAAAAATGGTCAGCCGAAGCCAACCATTTAAAACCCTCACGACTCTTAGGGAAAGTCATGTCGATTTTAGAAACGATACCCAACCCCTAAATAGGTAATTAAGGGATCAATATCCACTTTGGTTTTTGAATGAATTAAACGATTGCCTGTATTGGCATCAACCACATCTATTTTCGCTTGATTATTCAATTTAGCATAGGACACAGAAGCAATGCCAAACCAATTACTGTCAATATCATAGGTCGCACCCAAGCTCACAATAGGCGCTATTGCATCTGTTGTTTTGACCCGAACATAAGGATTGGCACTGGATGGCTTACCATCCAAAGCTGCTCCCGCCTTTCCAACCATCACATTCTGAATCATATGTCCAGCTGCAATCAAATCACTGTTAATCTGATGATTTAATTTAATATCGGTAAAACGTGAGTACATCAATCCCACACCGATATATGGGCGTAGCTTATTTACTCCAGTTTGTCCAAATTGATACTGTGCTTCAAGCGCAGGAGTCCAAGCACGAACTGACGCAGCTTTAGATTTATTGCCTAAATTGGTAATTGGTATTGCCTGATTTAAATCAATACCATCGGGGAATAAGATTCCAACCAGCTCACTGGGTGAAGTTGCCAAACCCGTCATTGGTGCAAAGATTTCCCCTTTGCCTTTGATATCGACTTTCGGCGGAATTCCTCCAATCAACTGTAATGAGACATTGTCATTAATATAATAATTCAATGTTAATCCCAAGGTATCGACATCATCAGCTTCCAGCCCTGTGCCTGCTGACTGCCAATGCTCTAGACCATGAATATTTGCACTTCCAGCGACCTCTGGCAAAATATTCCCCTTACCATCGGTTAACAGCGTCTTCATAAAATCATCATTAAGAAATTCAGTTAAAACCTCTTTCTGATTAAATGGAATTCCGCCTACGTCTTTCCCGATTGCATTCGGATCAACTGAGTTTAAAAAACTTGTAGTTGAAATACTGCCCACGGTTGCATTGGTACCATTTTTAACACGGGTATCGATATTAAATGGATTGGCTTTGCCTTGAGGCATGACATGTAACCAACCCGCAGATACTGAAAAACGTTTGTATTCCTGTGCAGAGCTCAAACTGGCAATAGCGAATAATGAACTTGCAATAACTATTCTTTTTAAAGCTGATATTTTTTTCATTTTTTATCCTTAAAATTGAGATTACCCAACCTTGGTAGTCCGCTTAAAAAACATACATAAAAAACTATATTTATGGTCTAAATTCTGATCAATAGCATC